>CAMMVQ010000005.1 GCA_946500425.1 uncultured Mollicutes bacterium
TATAATGTAACATTTCTAAAAAATTTCTATGTAACATTTTAAAAAAGGATTAACACATAATTAATAATACTTGATTATTTTTTAATAATATAATAAAATGTTTTTGCACAACAGAAATGTTAGAACCAGGTCAGGACCGAGAGGTAGCAGCCTTAATAACCTCTATCTGTGTGTGCTTTTTTATTGTTAAAGATTATGTATGTTTCACGTGAAACATAGAAATAGAGGTATTATGGAAAACAAATTTATGGAAGAGGCTATATTAGAGGCAAAGAAAGCATTTAAAAAAGGAGAAGTTCCGGTGGGTGCTGTAATTGTAAAAAATAATAAAATTATTGCAAAGGCTCATAATTTGGTTGAACGTAAACAAAACGCATGCTTTCACGCAGAAATAATAGCTATAACAAAAGCAGCTAAGAAAATTAGAAATTGGAGATTATCAGAATGTGATTTATACGTAACCTTAGAACCATGTCAGATGTGTATGGGCGCAATTAAAAACTCAAGAATAAGGAACGTTTATTACAGTGTAAATAGAACTGATGATGATAAAAAAAATAATTTGATATTTATACCAGAATATAATGAAACTTGTTTGAACGAAATACAGAGTTTTTTTAAAGGTAGAAGAGGTTAATGTTCCACGTGAAACATAGGATTATTACTTTAAAAAAAAGATAAATAATGTTATAATTATCAAGAAAGGTGGTGGGTATATGCCATATCAAACTTTTTATAGAAAATATCGACCAAAAACATTTAGTCTAGTATATGGACAGGACACCATCGTAAAAACCCTAAAAAATATAATAAAGAATAATAAACTTGGACATGCATATTTATTTACTGGACCGCGAGGTACTGGTAAAACAAGTTGCGCAAAAATATTTGCAAAGGCAATTAATTGTACTGATAATAATGATGGCGACGCTTGTAATCAGTGTGAACAATGTATAGGATTTAATAATAATAGTAATCCTGATATTATAGAAATTGACGCTGCTTCTAACAATGGTGTTGATGAAATAAGAGAAATAAAGAGCAAAGTTAATTTGGTGCCATCAATATCAAAATATAAAGTATATATTATAGACGAGGTGCATATGCTTTCTATTGGAGCATTCAATGCTTTACTTAAAACGTTAGAAGAGCCTCCGGAATATATTATTTTCATTTTAGCAACAACGGAACCTCAAAAACTACCAACAACGGTGATTTCAAGGTGTCAAAGGTTTGATTTTAAAAGTATATCTCCAGATAAAATGAAAGAATGTTTAAAAAACATTATAGAAAATGAAAATATAGTAATAGATGAACAAGCTTTAGATTCTATTATTATTAATTCAAAAGGTGGTTTGAGGGACGCTATCGGCATGTTGGATCAAGCAAATACTTTTTCAGACGGTCGAATAACTATTGAGGATATTGATGAACTGTCCGGAAACGTATCAGATGACGCAATTCTTGAATTATTTAGCTACGTTTTAAACGGAGATTATAAGAATATTAATAATATAATTAATGGATTTTCTTTTAAGGGAAAAGATTTTTCTCTTATATTGCTAAAGATGATATCTTTTATTAAAAACGTTATTCTTAGTAGAAAAATAGATGATTATGACAAAATTAATGAAAAAATTATAAAATTATTTCAAAATATAGAAGATGATAAACTATATATTGTTTTGGATTATTTGTCTGAGGAACTATCAAAAATGAATCAAAATTTTCAAAAGGATATTTCATTTGAAATTAAATTGATTCAAATAATTGATTTTCTAAAAAGTAACGTTCCACGTGAAACATCAGAACATAAAGAAATTAATGTTCCACGTGAAACATTAAAGAAAGAAACTAATGCGCCAATAGAAAATAAAAAAGAAGAAAAAAATAATAAGATTTTTGATAAAAAATTAATTGATGATGAAACTGATGAGAAATCAAAAAAAATTATTAATAGACTTAAAAATGTTAGAATTAATAATATTTTAAAAGAGTCTAGCAAGAATGAAATATCATTTATAAATGATATTTGGCAAAATATTAATGATTTTTTGATAGATGATGATTTTAAAATAAGCGCAGGTATTCTTGTTGAAGGTAAACCAGTTGCGGCATCTTCTAGCGGAATAATTGTTACGCTTCCATCCGAATCATTAATTAAAAGAATAGAAACTCATTATGATGAGAGTAAAAATCTTATATCTAAAATATATAATTCAAATTATAAAATGGTTTATATAACCGAGGAAAATTGGCAAAAAATAAGACCCGAGTACGTAATCAAGGCAAAAAACAAAGAATTAGAATTAATGGATGAAAAGGAATTGCTTTGTGAACTAAATAAACTTAAAAACAAAAAATCAGTAGATGATTTTTATGATTTGATTGAAATGGAGGAAAAATAAATGAATTTACAAGCTTTAATGAAACAAGCACAGTCAATGCAAAAAAACATAATGGATTCTAAAGCAAAAATAGAAGCTATGAATTTTGAAGGAAGTTCTGAATTGGTTAGTGTTACCATGAATGGTAAAAAAGAATTAGTATCAGTAAAAATAAAAAATAAAGATACATTGGAAAAAGATGATTTAGAAATATTGGAAGATATGATTGTAATTGCCGTTAACGACGCAATAAATAAAATTAACAAAGAAATAAATGATAAAATGGGTAGTCAAGCTGGAGCATTAAGTAGTTTTTTATAATGTGAGGTATATAGATGAATTATCCTAAGAGTTTTCAAGATTTAATTGATGGTTTTAAATTATTTCCGGGTGTTGGAGAAAAAACGGCCGAAAGATATGCTTTTACTCTTTTAGAGCTAGAAGAAGACAAAAGAAATGATTTTTGTAAGGCAATTCAAGATATTAAAACAAACATTACTACGTGCCCCATTTGTGGGTGTATGTCCGAATCAAACAAATGTTTGATTTGTGGCGATGAGACTAGAAATAAAGATATTATATGCGTTGTAGAAAATCAGAAGAATGTATTTATTTTTGAAAAGTTGGGAGTTTTTAGAACAAAATATCACGTTTTAGGTGGACTAATTTCTCCAATGGAAGGTATAAATCCAGAAGATTTATCCATTTCTTCTTTGGTAAAAAGGATAAAGGAAGATAATATAAAAGAAGTTATTTTAGCATTGAGACCTGGAATAGAAGGAAACACTACGTCTTTATACATTAGAAAAATTTTAGAAGATGAAAACGTTAAAATAACTCAAATTGCTCAAGGGGTTCCGATTGGCGCTGACATGGAGTATTTAGATAGTTTAACCTTAGAAATGGCTTTAGAAAACCGTAATGAATTATCATAAAAACATAACTTAAACATATTTTCTATTAGAGGTGAAAAATATGCTTAAGTTTTTATTAAAAATATTAAAAAAAGTAGTAATTGGAATGTTTCTTTTGTTTGCTTACAATACTTTTTTGTCATCGTTAAATCTTTTGATTCCTATAAACGTTATAACAATAATAATCGCAAGTTTATTTGACGTACCAGGAATTATTGGACTTGCAATTTTTCTTTTAGTTAATTATTAAATAGAGGTGGTAAAAATGCAGCAACTGTTTTTTGATTCGCAACCAGTATTAAACAGATTATTACAAAGAATTAATGACGGTCAGGATAGCGCTCAAGCATATTTATTAGTGGGAAAAACTGATAAAATTTTGAAAAAATACTCTGTAATTTTGACAAAAGCATTAGCGTGTCCAAATAAATATCAACAATCTTGCACTTTATGTAATATCTGCAAAAGAATTGATGACGGTAACTATGGAGAGTTAAAAATAATCACAGCTCAAAATGGGATGATAAAAAAAGATGCTGTTATCGATTTAAGGAGTCAATTTCAAACTAGTTCAATAGAAGGAAAAAAAAGAATTTATATCATAGAAAACGTCGAATGTTTAAATGTTTCGGCGGCAAATTCAATTTTAAAGTTTTTAGAAGAACCAGATACGGATTTAGTGGCTATTTTTACTACCACCAATTTAGATGCTGTAATTCCTACCATTGTTTCAAGGTGTCAAGTAATAAAAATACATGATGAAAAACAAGATAAAATTCAGTATATAAAAGATTTAACGAATTTATCAGATGAAAAAATACAATATATTATAGATGTATTTTATGACGTTGAAACTAACATTAATTCAGTTATATGTAGCCTTAACACAAACTTACTAAATGAATTTTCAAATAGACAAGAACTTAAGGAAGCTCTTAACGTTTTGGTATTAATATATAAAGACGCTTTAAATTACTTAACCAGTAAAGAATTACATTATTTTTCTTTTGAAGAAAAAACATTAAAATTAATAGATGATATGAATCAGTGGGAAATTGTTCAAAAAATGTCTTTTATTTTGAAAAATCTAGCCAAATTAGATTATAATGTTAATATGTTGTTATACATGGACAACCTTTTGATAGGAATAGGAGAAATAGCAGATGGTAAAAGTAATAGGAGTTAGGTTTTTAAGTGGTGGTAGAACTTATTATTTTTCACCTGATAATAAACCTGTTAAGAAAGACAGTTATGTTATTGTTGAAACAGAAAGAGGTTTGCAGTACGGACAAGCTGTTACTGATATTATTGAGATGAAAAAGGAAGATGTTTTTTTACCGCTTAAAAACGTTATAAAAATAGCTGATAAAAATGATTCAAAAATGAATCAAAAAAATAAAAAAGACGCGGTAAATGCTTTGGCGTATGCTCAAAAATTAGCGGAAAAGTCAAATTTAGACATGAAGCTATTTGAGGCTGATTACACTTTTGATAGAAAAAAATTAATATTTAAGTTTATCGCCGACGAAAGAGTTGATTTTAGGCAACTAGCTAAATCTTTGGCTTCAAAGTATAAAACCAGAATAGAATTAAGACAAATAGGAGTAAGGGATAAAGCAAAAGAAACTGGTGGTTTAGGTCCTTGCGGAAGGCCCCTTTGTTGTAGCACTTTCTTATTTTCGTTTGATAGTGTTTCTATAAACATGGCTAAGAATCAAGGAATTGCTTTAAATCCTACTAAAATTAACGGCTCTTGTGGTAGACTTCTTTGCTGTTTAGGGTACGAAGATGAAGTTTATACCGAATATAAGAAAAGTCTGCCCCAAATTGGTCAATTAGTAACTCATAATGGAAAAACTGGACGCGTAACTAATGTTAATGTTTTAAAAAAGAGTTATGTAATATTAACCGATGATAATGAACAAATAGAAGTTATTAGTGATGAAAATGAAAACAATAAATGATTTATTAAATTATAGTAACATGAAGATTGTCCAGGATACTGATTGGTTTAATTTTTCAATTGATTCAGTTTTGTTGGCGAATTTTGTAAAAGTTAAGAAAGATTTTAAAATAATTGATTTTTGTACTGGTAATTGCCCCATACCGTTAATTTTAAGCACAAAAACTAAAGCTAAAATAATTGGGGTTGAGTTACAGAAAGAAGTATTTTCTTTAGCCCGCGAAAGTGTGAAAATAAATAATTTGGAAAATCAAATAGAATTATTGAATTCTGACGTGAAGGATTTAAGCAAATACTACGAAACAGATACCTTTGATTTAATAACTTGTAATCCGCCATATTTTAAGTATGATAATAATGATAATATAAATGATAACATGATAAAAGCAATCGCTAGACACGAGATAAAACTTACTTTAAACGATATTTTTGTCCAAGCAAGAAAGATACTTAAAAATGGTGGCAAAATAGCTTTAGTACATCGTAGTGAAAGATTAATTGATATTTTATCATTAATGAGGCAAAATAACATCGAACCAAAAAGATTAAAGTTTATTTATCCGTTTGAAAACTCTATATCTAATTTAGTTTTGATTGAAGGTGTAAAAAACGCAAATCCAGGAATAAAAGTAGAAACTAATATAATAGTTCATGATAATTCTGGAAACTACAGTAAAGAAATTATTAAAATGTTTGGAGGTTATGATAATGAAGATTAAGCTTGTCGTAGGATTAGGAAATCCAGGAAAAAAATACAATAACACTAGACATAACATGGGATTTTGGGTATTAGACACAATCGCTGAAAAATTAGACGTGCCAAAATGGAAGGAACGCGATGGTGGAATGTATTTTGATACTTATGTTGATTTGTCGCGTGTTATATTTTTAAAACCTCAAAAATATATTAATCTATCTGGTGATGTCATGATAGAATTCGTTAAGTTTTTTGATATAAAAAAAGAAGATATATTGGTTATAAGCGATGATTTAGATTTGCCAATCGGAAGCATAAAACTAAAAGAAAAGGGTTCTTCTGGTGGGCATAACGGGCTTAAAAACATTGAATCGCAGCTTAAGACGAACGAGTATAAAAGAATAAAAATAGGAATATCAAACGATAAAAACGTTGACACTAAAGATTATGTTTTAGGAAAATTAAGTAAGTCAGAGCAGCGTGTATTAAAACCTGTAATACAAAACGTAGCAGACATAGTATTAGCTTCTTTTTCCACCCCTTTTCCGGAACTGATGAGTAAGTATAATACAAAAATTAAAAAATAGAAATCGGTGATAACGTGTTTAATGATTTATTTACAAAAAAAAAGTATAATTTAAAAAATATTGTAAATGTTACCGGATTAAGTAAATCAGTCCAAGCACCATATGTTTGGAATCTTTTTGATGTGTATAAAAAAAACATATTGGTAGTAACCAACACGATTTATGATGCTAATAATCTATATAAATCACTTCAGCTGTATGATGATAAGAATGTTTTGTTATTTCCAATGGACGATTTTTTGGTTAGTGAAGCCATTGCCGTTTCTCCAGATTTAATGGCAAAAAGGATAGAAACATTAAACGAGTTATCAGCTAGTAAAGAAAAAAGAATAATAATTACTAATTTGATGGGATACTTAAGATTTCTACCAAGTCCACAATTATGGAATGATTTGAAAATAACGATTAAAAAAGGACAACAAATTAATCGTGATGAACTTTTGGCAAAGCTAATTACAATTGGGTATACTAAAGAGAGTTTGGTTACTAAAACGGGAGAGTACGCTAATCGCGGGTACATTTTGGACGTTTTTGCATATGGCTATGACAATCCAATAAGAATAGAGTTTTTTGATAACGTTATAGATGAAATTAGGTTTTTTAACCCAAGTGATCAGTTATCAATAAAAAATATTGATGAATTTACGCTAAGCCCATTTTCAGAATTTATTAATGAAAAAAACGTACCTGATATTCCAAATAGGCAAAGTCTTTTGACTAGAGTAGTAAAAGATGTTGCTTGTTTAAGTAATTATATTAATGATTCAATTACCGTTTTTACGTCGTTAAATGATATAGAGCTATCTTATCAAAACATTTTAAATGAAGTTGTTGAATTTAAAGAAACCGATCAGTTTAAGATTGATAAATACATGCATGATTTATATGATGTTATACCTAAGAGTTACGTTGATATAGCAAACGTTGATAATTATACTAACAAAGAAGCCGAAGTCTATCATTCTTTACCGTTGGAGAATTTTAATGGTAATTTTGATAAAATTAACGTATTTGTAAGCAAAATGCTTAAAGAAAACAAAAAAGTAATAGTTTGTTTAGATAATGAAAAGATGATAGCTGATTTTATTAGTAAGGCGTCATTTAAAACAATAATAACTAACCTTAGTGATTACGTGCCAGATTATGTAAACATCGTTAAATTTAAAATGCTTAGTGGTTTTATTCTTGATGATTTCGTGTATTTAACCCCAAATGAAATATATAATAAAAATCAAGCTATAGGATACCGAAGCAAATTTAAGTATGGTTCGAAAATAAAAGATATAAATAAACTAGAAATTGGCGATTATGTTGTACATGCATCGCATGGCATTGGAAGATACTTGGGCATCGTCACTTTAACTTCTAAAGGTTTAAAAAAAGATTATTTGCACTTACAATACAAAGATGGGGATAAATTATATATTCCGGTGGAAAAAATTGAATATATAAGTAAGTATTCTTCAAACGAAGGTGCCTCTCCAAAACTCAATAAGCTAGGAGGAACCGACTGGGCAAAACAAAAGGCAAGAGTAAAGGGAAAGGTAAAAGATATCGCAAAGGAATTATTAATTACTTCTGCCAAAAGAAAGTTGGTACCAGGCTTTGCATTTTTTGCTGACGACGAGGAACAAAATGCTTTTGAAAAAGATTTTCCTTACGTTGCAACCAAGGATCAATTAAAAGCGACAGAAGAAATAAAGCGAGACATGGAAAAGCCATACCCAATGGACCGCCTTCTTTGTGGGGATGTAGGTTACGGTAAAACCGAAGTTGCTTTCAGGGCGATTTTTAAAGCAATAAAATCTGGAAAACAAGTAGCGTTTTTATGTCCAACAACCATTTTGTCTAAGCAACATTATGAAAATGCCGTTAGTCGTTTTTCAGGTTACGGAATAAATGTTGCGGTGCTTAATCGTTTTGTTTCTCAAAAAGAAAAACAGCTAATATTAGAAGGCCTAAAATCTGGCAAGATTGATCTTATAATCGGAACCCACCGTCTTTTAAGTAAGGACGTAGGCTATAAAGATTTGGGGTTATTAGTAATTGATGAGGAACAACGTTTCGGCGTTTCCCACAAAGAAAAGTTAAAGGAATATAAAAGTAATATCGATATTTTAACTCTTTCTGCAACCCCGATTCCAAGAACTCTTCAAATGTCTCTTTCTGGTGTAAGAGGTTTATCGTTGATTGAAACCCCTCCAGTTGATAGGTATCCTATCCAAACCTACGTATTAAGGCAAAATGATCAGGTAATTAAAGATGCTATATATAAAGAAATGGCAAGAGAAGGTCAGGTTTTTGTTCTGTATAATAACGTTAAACAAATTGAAAAGAAAGTATTTGAAATTAAAAAACTGGTACCAGAAGCTTCCATAACTTATATTCATGGGCAGATGCCAAAACATCAAATAGAAACTACCATGGAAGAATTTGTTGAGGGAAAGTATAACGTTCTTGTTTGTACAACAATAATTGAAACCGGAATAGATATACAAAACGCGAATACTTTAATTGTTATTGATGCCGATTATTTTGGATTGAGTCAGTTATATCAAATCCGTGGTAGAATAGGAAGAGGTAAAAACATCGGGTATGCTTATTTGATGTATAATAGGAATAAAGAGTTAAACGAAATAGCAATCAAAAGACTTGAGGCGATAAAAGAATTTACTGAGTTGGGTAGTGGTTATGCCCTTGCAGCCCGTGACCTTGCAATCCGTGGTGCTGGAGACGTGTTAGGTTCAGAGCAATCAGGATTTATAGATAGCATTGGTTATGAGATGTATTTAAGGATTTTAAACGAAGAAGTAGAAAGATTAAAAGGTGGTAATGTTTCCGAAGCCGAAGAACAACAAGAAGACGAAAAACCATTTATCCAGGTTGCAACGCACATAAGTAATAAGTATGCCGAAAGTGAGGATATAAAAATTGAAATACATAAAAAGATAAATGATATTGACTCATATTCTAAATTTAAATTAATAAAAAAAGAACTAGAAGATCGTTTTGGAAAATTAGATGAATCAATTATTATTTATATGTTAGAAGAATTATTTCAAGCCTCCGCAAAGAAAAAAGGGGTAATAAAAGTTGACCAAACAAATAATAAGGTTATCGTTTATTTCTCCGCGCAAACTTCTGAAAAAATAAATGGGGCAGACCTTCTGTCAAAGCTATTTAAAATTAATTCTAACTTTGAGGTTTCTTACGTAAATAAGATACTAAAAATAGGTTTAAGCATTAATGACTTAGCTTATCATTTCTTGTACTATTTAAATAAAATGCTTGATATTATTGCATAAAAAATCTCTTTTTATACATTCTAAAAAAGAAGGGAAGAATAGTATGAAAACAACAGGAATAACCAGAAGAATTGATGAACTAGGTAGAATCGTAATTCCAAAAGAAATAAGAAACAATATGCGTATAAAACCAGGTGAGTTAATGGAAATATATTTATCTGATTTAGAGACAATAACATTAAAAAAACACGATGTAATAACCGGAGAAGAAAGTTTTATTAAAAATTATGTTAATCACTTGGCAAGCGTGTTAAAAGCTAATGTTTATTTAACTAGTCTTAGTGAGGTGTTATTTATTAATAATAAAGACACTAATAGAATTGGTTTGTCTGCTTCAGCTGAAAAATTATTTTCCAACGGAATAGAATCGGTAAATCAAAAAGAAACCATTAGCCTTACGGATGATATTGTTATAAATAAACCATTTTCTGTATCACCACTTATTCCAAATGGTGATTTAGTGGGATATTTGATTATTGAAAATAAAAAAGAAGTAGATAATAATAAAGATTTAATTTCCTTTTCAACCTCATTATTAAGTGACTATTTAGAACAAAATTAAAAAAGTGTAAATTTTTTGTCTATTAATGTTATTAATTGTCGTTTTTATTTACACCCTAATGTTTCTATGATATATTTGAAGAGTAGCTTAAAGGAGGGCTAGTAAGTGAACCACATTGATTTGATGGGTGATAAGAAAAGTTTTTTGCTTAAAATCACTTTCTTCGTAGTGTTATTAATATTTGCCTTTTCAATGTATTTAGAAAGTCAAAAATTACTTGACGCTGCATATCTAGCAGTAGTTATGGTTTTATTTATAAAGTTTCTATTAGTAAAATTATACCATTAATGGTATAATTTTTTTGGTGATATTATGTTAATTGATTCTCATTGTCACGTTTTATCCTCTGAGTATGATAATCCGGACGAAATAATAAAAAACGCTTTTTTACGTGGGGTTAATAAAATCATCATAAATGGATATGACTTAGAAAGTAGTAAAGAAGCGGTGATGTTAGCTAATAGATATGATAACGTTTATGCTGCCGTTGGGGTAGGCCCAGAAGAAGTCAATGAAGTTCAAGAAGAAGTTATACTAGAAATATCTTGTCTTGCGGATAATAAAAAAGTAGTTGCAATAGGAGAAATAGGACTAGATTATTATTGGACTGACGAAACGAAAGAAAAACAAAAAGATGTTTTTGCAAAAATGCTTAAAATAGCTAAAGAAAAAAAACTACCTGTAATAGTGCATAACCGAGAAGCAACTAAAGATGTTTTAGAAATGTTAAAAGATGCTAAGGCAACGGGCATTATGCACTGTTTTTCTGGCAGTACTGATACCGCTAAAGAACTAATTAAAATGGGCTTTCTAATAGGGGTGGGTGGTGTTGTTACCTTTAAGAACGCTAAAAAACTTGTTAATGTGGTAAAAGAAATTTCAATTGATAATATATCGTTAGAAACAGATAGCCCATATCTTACCCCAGAACCATATCGCGGAACAAAGAATGATCCTTCAAAAGTTATTTTAGTAGCAGAGAAAATTGCATCACTAAAAGGCATCGATAAATCAGAGGTAATAAATAAAACGGGAGTAGCAGTAGCCAGTAAATTTGACTTATAAGCCTTAGTATGATATTATTAAGTACGAACTCGTTAGAGTTATGAGGTGAAAAAGTGAAAAATTTTAATAGAAAAATTAAGGGTGCTATTATTACTCTTGTTGTGTGTTTAATAGCATTTATTGGTTTTTCAAAAGCCGGAATTTTATTTTCGGACGGTGGTAAAAACATAATTACCGTTTCTACTACCAAAAAGACGTTTGACCCTAATAGTTATGTTGCTTCAATGGTTTCGGTAGTGGCACCAGAACCAACTACTGAAAGCACCACAACTACCACTTCTAAAGTAACCACCACGTCTTTAGTTACTACTAAGGATAGTTATGTTTGGGGTGGTGAGGTACTTACCAAAAGTAAGGGTGTTGTTTATGGTCCCTCGGGAAAAGAAACTTATTATAATCTAAACATGACAAGTGTTATCAACGCAATGAGAAGGGCTGGTTATACTGAGGAAGAGTATCCATACTGGATTCGTGATGACGGCGTTAAAATGCTTGGAGATTATGTTATCGTGGCAGCAAACTATGAAATAAGGCCAAAGGGTACCATATTGCAAACATCTTTAGGTAATGGTATAGTTTGTGATACCGGTGGGTTTGCTAAAAACAACCCAACACAAATTGACGTGGCCGTTAGCTGGTAAAACGTTTTAATTGAGTATTATAAATAGAAAAACAAATAAAATGGTTTTATTTGTTTTTTAGTATAAAGAGGAAGATATGAACGTACAACAAATATTAAAGAATAATAATTTTATTTTTAAGAAGAAATTTGGTCAAAACTTTTTGCTAGACCAAAACATATTAAATAACATTGTTTCTTTAGCGGACATTACCAAAGATACGTTAGTTATAGAAGTTGGCGTAGGTGCCGGTGCACTAACTAAACTGCTAAGTAAAAAAGCAAAAACCGTTATTGGGTATGAGATTGATGTTAGTCTTAAAGAGCCACTTAACGAAATATTAGGGGAATATTCTAACGTTGAAATTGTATTTGATGACTTTTTAGAAAGAAATATAATCAGTGACATAAAGAAGTATGACTATAAAAAGCTAGTTTTCGTAGCAAATTTACCATATTATATTACAACTCCTATAATTTCAAAGTTCATCCAAGAAAAAATAGATGTATCTAAGATGGTGGTTATGGTTCAAAACGAAGTTGCTTTACGTTTTTCGGCTAGTCCGGGTAGTAAAAGTTATAATTCATTAACGGTATTCTTAAATTATTATTTTAACGTTAAAAAAGCTTTTCCGGTTTCAAAAAATGTTTTTTATCCTAAACCGAACGTGGATAGTGCCGTTGTCGTATTTGAAAAAAAGCAAAAAAAAATAATGGTTAATAATGAAGAGGTGTTTTTCAGATTAATAAAGGACGCTTTTAAATTTAAAAGAAAGACTTTAAAAAACAATCTTAAAAATTATGATTATAATCTAATTACAAAGGCTTTAGAACAGTGTGGTAAGAACTTAAATTGTCGCGCCGAAAACTTATCTTTAGATGATTTTATAGTCATTGCTAATAGTCTTAGCCAAACAGAGTAATGTTTGGTTTTTTAATGCATATAATTTTAGCGGTGATGATATGTTTAAACCAGGAGATTTGGTGACGAGAATTTCTCATGGAAACGACGTTGTTTTTAAGATAGAAAAAATAGAAAACGAAGTCGCGTATTTAAGTGGTGTCAACGTAAGGTTGTGCGCTGATAGTAACATAAATGATTTAGTTCTTGTTGATACTAAAGAAAATAATGAAGATAAATCTTTCTATGACAAACTAGAAACCATAAGAAATTTTGAAAGAAGTGATTATTTTTATATTCCGGGAAAAATTCTGCACGTTGATGGTGACCGAGAGTACCTTAATCGTTGTTTGGAATTTTATAAAAAAGCCAACGTTCTTGCGTTTGGCGTTTATTCTCCTGAAGAACAGATGGCAAATAATATCGAAAAATATTTGGATGATATTAATCCCGATATCGTTGTTATTACTGGTCATGATTCTTTAGTAAGAAAAAATTCTAAATATTTTTCTGACGCGGTTAAAGTTTGCCGTAAGTATCAGCGAGACTATGATAAGTTAATAATCATCGCTGGCGCCTGCCAGTCAGATTATGAGAAACTTATTAAAGCCGGAGCCAACTTTGCTTCGAGCCCTAAAAAAATTAACATTCATGCTTTAGACCCCGCAATAATTGCTTTATCACTTAGTTTATCCGATAAAAATAAAGACGTAGATTTACTTGATTTATTATCAAAGACAAGTAATGGTAAAGATGGTATGGGAGGGGTTAATACCAGAGGGGTAATGACTACTGGGTATCCAAGATAAGGAGGAACATGTTAACTGACATTAAAAATAAAATTAACGCACTTAAAGGAAAGAAAATAAAAATATTAGTTGACGTAGGACGCAACAAAAGTGAAGTTTATGAAGGAGAAGTTTTAAATACTTATAAAAATATTTGGACCCTTAAAACTTTAACCGACGTAAAAAGTTTTGGTTATGCTGACATTTTAATAAATACCGTTGTTATAAGCTCATGAGTTGAGCTTTTTTTATTGACTACTTTTAATATTTGTGCTTAAATTAATGTGTATATACTAGAATGGAGGAAACATACTCATGGCATCGAAAAAAGTATCATTTACAAAATTAAAGGATTGGTTTACCATCCAAAGAATAAGGGTAACCAATTTCATAAAAGAACACAAATATACTTCATCAATCGTGGGATTGTTTGCTTTGTCATGCATTGTTGGACTGGTTGTTTATGCTACGAACGATGATCAGTATGCTGGTAAGGTTACTGCTTCGGGAAAGTTTATAATAAAAGATAGCTCCTCTAGTACCGATGAAGACATTACTTCAATAAAAAGTTTTGATACCATGGTTTTGGATATTCCTTATAGATTGTCGATTGAAAATTTACCGGAAGGCGAAACGGTTACAAGACAAAGGATAATAATAGAAGCAACCTTTAACGAAGGCGTTGATGCAAGCTGGTACCGTGCGGATGATGATGCGGTATATGAAATTGATAACGCAAACAGAAAAATAACCGCAATTATTTATAATAAAAGGGTAAATGCATATAATAATCAGAAATTATATTTAAAGGTTAACAACGTTGTTAATGATACGGAGATAAAGGTTAACATAAAAATAAAAGAATCAACGGCGGCTGATTTTACTGATTTGGGTACTAAATCAGTAAAGGTTTCGAGTGAAAAAGTTGATTTAAGTGCTAAGATTGTTTCTGGAACGGCGTATAAAAATGCTGATATTACAAACGGCAGATACGCGCCGTTTGGTGTTATGGTAGGATTTGATAAAAGCGTTTTAAAGGAGGAAAATAGCTTAAGAGGGCTATATTTTGATCCTAACGTAATTTTAACGATGGAAGCTACGCAAAGTGTTAACGGGGCTTCTTCGCAGATAGAATTAGAAACTAAAGAAAATTATTTTGGCGTTTATGACAGAAGCAAAAACTTATTTGATATTCCACATTATAAATTTGATTCTATCCAAAAATCTGTTTATGATTCGGGTACCGTAAAAAGTTTAGAAAAATCAAAGGCCGGTGCCAGCGGAGAACTTAACGAAGTAATAAATCCAGATTTGTATTTAGTGGGAAATAAAACGATTAATTTAACAACAAAAGACACCTATACTGAGCATGGTGTTTCCCTTAGCGAGGATGGACCTGAAATATGCAAAACAACTAATTCTACTTGTGAAAGAGTCGTAAAAAACGAAAGCGGAGAAATTGTTTCAGGTAACTGGTATAGAAATCCAGGTAAATACACGGTAACATATAAATATTCTTATTCTGGTGGTTTCGTTTCCGCATCAAGAACGGTAAATGTTACGGAGTCGGAAGAACCGACCACTCCTTCTGACGAACATACGACGGTGGAAGTAGACGGGGATACTTATTCATTAATTGGGGATGCTACAATAGAACTTGAAGCAAATGAAAAATATGAGGATCAAGGCATTTCTCAAAACGGTTCTAAATATGAGGGGGAAAAATTAACCATTACAATTGAAAATACTGAAGGACAAGTATCGGAGGGCGAAGAAATTGATACAAGTGTTCCTGGAACATATAAAATTCTTTATTTAATATCTTCAGACTCAGGCGAAGACGGAATCTTAAAAAGAACCGTCATTGTAAAAGCCCCAGAAACTTTAACAAGGATTAAATCTTCTACGGTTAAAACAAACGCAATTTACATGATAACTTCAGATACGTTTACGTTACCAAATATTACGATTAATGATGAATCGGTTAAATGTGACACTGAACACGGGTGCAGTGCAAAGTTTTATAACCCAAGTAATAACGAGGAAGTTTCGGGTGTTGATCCAACAAAAGCAGGAACATATAAAGTTATTTACACGGTAACGGATAGTAATGGATTTGTTATAGAAGTAGCTAATACAATAAATATTCAAATAAAATACGACTTGAATATTTCTGGAATTAAAACCGACGGAACGTATTATACGTATGGTGATTTTCTTGTTTTTGGTTCGTATTTTGTAACGGCACGGTCAGTTCGTGACGAAAGTGTAAACAGTGATATATCTGTTAATTTAAGAATAGGTGACGAAGTTTCCGCTCCGGTTATTAACTATGAGCATGCCGAAGGAACAAAGAGCACTTCGCTAACGTTAAATGATGA
The DNA here is from genome assembly GCA_946500425.1 of uncultured Mollicutes bacterium. GTDB lineage: Bacteria > Bacillota_I > Bacilli_A > RF39 > UBA660 > Aphodocola. The sequence continues at coordinate 16,170 of CAMMVQ010000005.1, forward strand.
TAGTAGTGGAAGTTTATCAGAGTATAAGAACACTGATTATATCTCCTATGGTGAAGAAGTTGTTTTAAGGTCACGGTTTACGTATTCTGCCGATGGTGATGATGATATTAAGTCCTTAACCGTCAGGGTGCCTATAAACGTTGCTAATTCAACCGCGGTAAATCCAACCGCACCATTTAACATGGTTGAATATTATACTGGTGTGGAAGAGGCTAATCCTTATTATATTAATGACGAGATGAAAAATGCCGTTAGCGTTAAATATTATGCTTGTGAAATGGACGAAGCGTCAACTGGTTGCGGAGAAAACGTTAGTGCGTATGGAAACTACGCTGATTATCTTGAAGACGCGGCTAAAAATAGCAGGCTAAAGCTAGCTTATATTGATTATTCTGCATCTAACGTTAAACCCGGAACGCAAATAGATTTTAGGGTAAGACTAACGACTAGCGTTGGAAACCAAGGCGGCGTAGTAACTTTGTCTTCGCAAGCAACTTATGATTCAAAACAAACGTCTTCGCAAACTTCAATTAATGTTACCGCGTTTAAAGCCAGAACAAAATTAATGGTTAATGGTGGCGAATATGATGCGGTTATTAATGGCGCAAACACGAGTACATCAACTTGGAGTATATATCCTAGCGTTAGCATGCCGGCAGCGCTTGTTAATACTAATACAGCTGGAATTAGTGAACTTGATTACATAATATTGACGGTCACTCTTCCAAAAGGGATAAATTACGTTTATAATGATAATTATGATGTTCCGGTAATTTTAGGAAATAAATTAGTATATACTCTTAAAGGTAAAAAGATAAACGAATGGATTGATCCAATTTATTTTGATACAAGCTATGACATTGATATTAAATCAGGAACAAAATTGGATGTGACCGTCGAAATTCAGGCCTCATCTAGTAAAATAGTGGACTCTTCAAGCCAAGCATTAAGAACTACGACAAGATCAATAATCTATCAAAATAACGAGATAATTTCGTATGGAATGTATACTCCATATAGTGCTATTCCTAAAAATACGGCTTTTGATATAACTACTAAATTATATAATAATTCTGATACCATACAATCTAATTTAGATTTAGTAACACTATTACCATATAACGACGTAAGTAATGAGAATAATTCTTTTACTGGTTCTTACATTATATCAAATGTTCCCGAAAATGCTATGTGTACTACTGCTTTACCATCACTTATTAGTAACGTTGATAAGCTATTAGAGGGTAGCGAAATAAGTTGGGAGCCATGTAGTAGACATGAGGATGATAATTATGCCGGAGTTACTGCTATAAGGGTTAATTCGATTTCTCTTGAGTCGGAAAGAATTCATGAACAAAATATAAAAATTACTCCGGTAGGTAATAAAACTGATGATGTTTATGAAGTTATTGGTTATTTGCTATCTGGTTCAGAAGATGAAAGAAACGTAAAAAGTATTGGACCACTAAACGTTTCGGTGGTAAGTAAAAAAATAACTGGAAACGTTTGGGAAGACTTTGACGCTAATGGTATTATGGACGAAACAGAAAAGAAAGTAGAAGGAGTTACCCTTAAGCTTTATAATTCTGAAACCGATGAGCTTGTTACCCAAACTACTTCTGATGAAAAAGGAAATTATAGTTTAACGGACTTAGAACCTGGGACTTATTACGTTGTAGCAGAATATAACACGGCTAAGTATGGGTTATCGCCATATCAAGTTAATTTTGATAAATCGATTACATCTTCGTTTACCGCAGATACCGATGAAAGTGAAGTGGTTGATCCTAGTAACCCGAGTGGGGAAGAAAATCAGGGACAACAAAATCAGTCTGATGAGAACCAAGCTGAAACTAATCCAGATGAAGAAGATTCCGAAGAACCAAATGATGATGAAACCTCTTCTGATGAAACACCAACCACAAACACACCAACAGTAAGAACTGAGGACATAGAAATTACAAATAACACCAGAACGATTAGTAACATTAACTTGGGTTTAGCCTTAAGAAAGGTTTATGCAGTAAAATTAAATAAATATATTAATAAAGTTATAACAACTAATAATCTTGGCGTTTCGACCGTAAAAGATTACGGAAACGTTTCTTTGGCAAAGTTAGATGTTAAAGATTTAAATAACTTATCAATTAAAGTTATATATACTTTAGAACTAGAAAACGTTGGATATTATCCTGGATATATTTATTCGGTAAGAGATTATATTCCGGACGGCATGAGCTTTAATGAAAATTATGAAGAAAATAAAGGCTGGGTACTAAATGAAAACGGATACCTAGAAAATAATACTTTGTTTGATCAAATAGTTGAAGCTGGCGAAAAGAAATATTTAACAATAGCATTTGATGTTTCCCGTAAAGAAGCTGGATCATTTATAAATTATGCCGAAGTACTTGATGAAGACCTTCAAATATTGGTGGTTGCTGGTGAGCAAAATACGGGAGGTGAGTAAGTTGAATAAAAGTATGAAAAAAATAATAAATTTATTGTTGGTATTCGTAGTAATGTTTTTATTCTCTTTACCAAGCGTAAAAGCAGATAAAATAGGACAGTCTAGACCTAATCCTGGTGACAATCAAAAGTATGCCGGTTTATCTTACTATGTACCGTCTTTAAACGCTAATAAAAGTATGAAATATTATGTTCTTTACGTTGTAACTTCAGGTGGAACAACGTACCATATATACTGTGTTGAACAAGGGATACATTTGGGTGAAGGATATGATGCATCCGGAATACCTTCTGAGAGTTATACTTACAATAATTTAAGTGTTGACCAAAAAGGTAAGATATTTCAAATTATGAGTGTTGGATATAACGTTGGTACTAAATCTAGTGAACAGGAGTTTGTTAATGCCGCTCATAATAGTGACCTTGATAAACTTGCCGCAACTCAAGAATTAATATGGGAAGTTGTAAGAGGAGAAAGGAGCGGCGTTACTGGTTTTAACAATTATAGACCAACAACCGGCGCCAGATTCTATAACGTTGTTTCAAATAATAGCTTTACGGCTAACTTGTTCAACGAATATAAAGCTTTAGTCGATAAAGTTAAATATACGTTTTATAAAGCTCCAAATGGATTTTCTTTAGGAGCGGCTTCAACTACTCATAGCATGGATTTTATAAACGGAAAGTTTACTTTAACATTAAACACTGAAAAAGGAGCCTATAAAAACTTTAATGTTTCGGTTCCAAGTGGTATAAATTACTCTATTAGTGGGGATGGTTCCACAATTACCTTTACAAGTGATAAAGCTTTTTCCGGAGTAAAAGAAGTGAAAATCACCAATAAAAATAATAGTTCTAGCGGAATGGTTTTTTATCATGACGGTGAAAAACAAGACGTTGCTAGAGGAGGCACTTCAGTTACATATTATTTAAAATTAAGTACTCCTAAATACCAAATAAAAATAAATAAGAAGGCTAAACTAGATGGTGCCCCATTAGAGGGAGCTAAGTTTAATATTTGTGCAAACAGTTCGTGTACAAGCATATTAGGTACGATAACAACTGACGAAAATGGAGTAGCTACGTTTGATGACATAGATAAGCCCGGTACTTATTATGTAAAGGAAACTAAAGCTCCTCCTGGATATGAGCTTGACAAGACCCCACACGCAGTAACCGTAACAACTAGTAATGTTGCTGGGTCTGCAAGTTATGGTACCGCCAATATTACGGATGCTAATAAAGAGTTTAATCTTACCAAAAAAAGCGTAGATGAAAATGGCGTGGTAACTGATATTGATGACGGATGCGGAACTGATACATATACCGGTCCAGAATTCGAAATAAGAGACAGTAGAGGAAATAGTTTATATTTTACTGAACTTAAATCTGGAGAATATAATTTAGCGAATAAGGATACAGAAGGAGCGGTAACAAAACTTAAGACGTGTAACGGAAAAATGAAAGTATATACTCTAACGGAGTGTAATTATACGGTAGTTGAAACTAAAGCGCCAGAAGGCCTTACTTTACCGTCTAATCCTTCTCAGACAGTAAACGTTTGTGGTGCGGGTAAGAACGTATCGTTTACTAACGGATTTGCCGGATTAGAGTTCCAAAAAAAGGATGAGGATGGTAACTTTGTTGCGGGTGGTAAGTTTGCTTTACAAAGAAAAGAAAATAACGTATACGTTGACGTTTTACTAAAAGAAAATGAACCGGGTTCGTATGTTTATGATGCTAACCTAAAAGAAACTGATGAAGGAGCAACTTACATATTACTTACTAATGGTGGTATTGCTAGAATATCTAAGTTACCTCCAGGTGAGTACCGGATAGTTGAAAAGGAAGCTCCTGAAGGTTACGAATTAATTAAAGATAAGGATTCTAAAGCGTTAGTAACCATTAAGGACAGTGATAAAGATGGTTATTACTTAGTTGAGATGATTGACCAAAAGGTTAATAAGAATGGTAGTGAGTCTTTTGCGGAGCTTATCATTACGATAATTACCGGACGTAGAAATCCAAATTATCTATTAATAATTCCAGGATTGGCAATTTTACTAGTTTTAGCAATAATTATAAGAAAAAAGATAAAAAAATAGCAATTAATTTGCTATTTTTTTAATTAATTGGTAAAATGTAGTTAACGTAATACTGTTTATGGGAGGAATAGGTTATGGAAGTTACACAAGTTTTTGTTCAAAAAGAAGAAAAGGAAAACTCACGAATGAAAGGTTATGCTGAAATTGTTTTAGATAATTGTTTAAAAGTTAACGGAATTAGAATAATTGAGGGAAACACCAGAATGTTTGCGGCGATGCCTAGTAGAAAAATATCTGATGGAAAATATAAGGATTATGTTTATCCAATAGATAAAAGTTTGCGTGAAAAGATAGAAAATGCAATAATCGAAGAATATAATAAAACTAATTAAGAATATGATTTCATATTCTTTTTTTAATTTATATTACATATATTTTATTAAGGAGGGCCCATGAATAAAGAAAACGAAAGACCTGATTTAATAAATCATAACATTAACATTACCGAAAGACAAAACGTATCAATAAGTGGAGTGGTTAAAATTGATAGTTTTGACAGTGAAGAGTTTTTGTTAGAAACTACTGCCGGAGCGTTAGGAATTAAAGGAAGAGACTTAGAAATAATAAAACTTGATACATATGAAGGAACGATTGTTATTAAGGGTGTTATTGATGGCTTTTCCTATTTAGAAAGTGAGAAAACAAAAAAAGAATCCGGAATGATTGCAAGGCTATTTAAATAATGAATTTAGAATCTCAGTTTAAAGTTATTTTTTTCTCTTTTATATATGGAATGTTTTTTGTTTCTACTTATAAAGCTTTTGTCATTTTTAAAATAAGAAAATGGTTTAATAAGTTTATATTATCATTACTTTTTTGTTTGTTTCACCTTTTTTTATTTTATTTTTTATTATATAAAATAGATAATGGCGTTCTTAATATGTATGTATTTATATTTTTATTTCTTGGTGGTATGTTTTGTAAACTACTTTACTTTAAAGACAAAAATCGTTGAAAATTTTAACAACTAATTATATAATGGTTATAATGGAGATGATGTAGATGAATAAATTATCTGCTAAAGAACGAAGGAGAATCGTTTTAACTTCGATTTTTTGTTTCTTTATAATAGGTTTATCAATTATCTCTTCGGTTGGAAACATAGTAAGCATAAGAGAAAAAAGCGTTCAAAAAAAGGAACTTACCAAACAATTAGAAGAGCTAAAGGAAGAACAACAAACGTTAAAAGATGATGTTGAAAAACTTAAGAATCCTGAATATGCTGCAAGGTATGCTAGGGAAAAGTATTTATACTCTAAATCTGGAGAAAAAATTTTGAAGATAGATTAACAAGGCTTGCCTTGTTTTTTGTGTTTATTGTGTTATACTAATCATGGATGTGAAAAAATGAGTATCAATAATACTAATATTGGGGTTTTAGCGTACTTAGGTGATGCTGTTTATGAGCTTGAAGTTAGAAGGTCACTTATAGATATGGGAATTAATAAATCTTCTTTGCTACAGAAGCAAGCGCTTAATTACGTTAGCGCGAAAGCCCAGTGTGAGATTTTAAAAAAATTAATGGAAGAAGGTTTCTTTGATGAAAAAGACGTGTTATTTATTAAGCACGCCAGAAATTATAAGCCAAACTCGAAAGCTAAACATGCTGATGTCTTAACTTATAAATATGCAACTGCTTTGGAAGCGTATTTTGGAAAATTATATTTGGAAAATAACGTCGATAAGATAAAAATAATAATGAAAAAAATATTGGGTGATTAAAATGAGGGTATTTGGAAAAAACGTTGTTAAAGAGATTTTAAATGGAAAGAAAAAGGTTAGTTTAATATATTTATCTGATAATTTTAATGATAGGGGAATCCTAGATAAGATAAATGATAGGAACATCTTGATTAAACGTTTAAGTAAACGTGACATGGATAAACTAAGTGACGGAAAACACCAAGGAATAATAGCAGAAGTAGAAGATTATAAATACTACGATGAAAATAAGATGTTTTCTAATTTATCTGATAATCCTTTTATCGTTATCCTTGATCATATAGAAGATCCACATAACTTTGGAGCGATAATAAGAACTTGTGAGGCAGCCTTGGTATCTTACGTTATTATTCCTAAAGACCGCTGCGTTAAAGTTAATGCCACGGTTGAAAAAACCAGTGCTGGAGCGATAGAAAACGTTAAGATAGTTATGGTGACAAACCTTAATAACACCATTAGAAAGTTAAAAGAACATGGTGTTTGGGTGGTTGGAACCGCCATGGAAGGAAGCGTTAACTATACTGAGATAGATTATAGCATGCCAGTTGCTTTGGTTTTGGGCAACGAGGGTGCCGGAATGAGCACCTTAGTAAAAAAGAATTGTGATTTTTTAGCTAGCATTCCAATGAGAGGAAAGGTAAATAGTTTAAATGCCTCCGTTGCAGCCGGTATAATGATATACGAGGTGGTACGAAGGCGTAGTTAAGGGGGATTTAATAAATGGAAAAAACAAAAGAATATAAGAATTACGAAGATGACGCCGAACTTATGTATTTGGTATCAGAAAACGAAGAAGAAGCAAACGAGGTGATTTTTAAAAAGTACCAACCCGTAATTGAGTATTATGCTAAACAATTTATGTCTTTAGCGGAAGGCAAGGGACTAGATTACAATGATCTTTTTCAAGAGGGACTAATTGGTCTTAACGCCGCAATAAATAATTATCGCGAGCATAAAAACATAAAGTTTTCTACTTTTGCGTTTATTTGCATAAAAAGAAAGATGCTTACTGCCATTAAAAAAGCAAGCAGAAAAAAGCATAGCATTTTAAACGATTCATATTCCTTAGATTATCAAAATAGGCATGATAAATATGATTTTTCTAACAGTATAATTTTATCTAATTCAAGCGTTGAAGATTTGCTTGTTGGTAAGGAGGATTTAACTAGGTTTTACGGAATGTTAAACGATGAGTTAACCGCTTTTGAAAAAGAAGTATATGAGTTAAGATTAAATGGTTTTTCATATGATGAAATAGCAGGGTTATTAAACAAAACAAATAAGTCCATTGAAAGTGCTTTGTTTAGAATTAGAACAAAATTAAAAAAAATATTAAATAAAATTGACTAATGAAAATATTTGTGCTACTATTTAGTTAGTTAAGCACGTAAGTGTTTTTTATTTTGGAGAAATAGGAGAAAAAAGATGACGAAAGCAAAAAAAAGAAGAGGATTAGTTACGTTTCTTAAAGATTTTTTTATTGACGTAAAAAAAGAAGGGTCTAAGGTTATTTGGACTTCTAAGAAAAACTTGTTAAAATATTCTATCGCAACCCTTGTTTTCATGCTGTTTATCTGTTTGTTTTTTGTGGCAACAGACTTAATCATCGCTTTAATATCATACGTAAAGGAGTTGTTTGGATAATATGGAAGAGAAAAAATGGTACGTTGTTAACACTTATTCAGGTCATGAGTCTAAGGTAAAGGAAAAGCTTGACATGAGAATTAATTCAATGGAGATGCAAGAAAATATTTTTAGAGTAATTGTTCCGGAAAGAAAAGAAGTTGAAATAAAGGATGGAAAAAGAAAAGAAAAAGTTAAAAAGTTATTTCCAGGGTACGTTTTAGTAGAAATGATTATGTCTGATGAGTCATGGTACATCGTTCGTAACACTCCTGGCGTAACCGGGTTTTTGGGTTCTTCTGGTAAGGGAGCCAAACCAGTTCCTTTATACGATGAAGAAGTAGAACGCATATTTAAAGAAATAGGATACGATAAAGATAACGTAGTAGTAAACTACGAAGTTGGAGATAAAGTTAAGATTACTGACGGACCATTTAAGATGCTTGCTGGTAAAATCATTTCGCTTGATGTTGACGCTGGCAAAGCAACCGTTGCAATCGATTTATTTGGACAAGAAACGAACGTTGATTTAGAGCTTACTCAGTTTACTAAGGAATAATCTTAAAAAAACTATTGCTTTTATCATGAAGGCTGTGTTAAAATTATAGGCGCAGCTATGTTTACATAGATGAAAGAAATTAGTGGAAGGCGCGGATTTTAAACAAGAGCTATTTGACCACTCGCGAAAAAATTATAATAGGAGGTGTTTTTCGTGGCAAAAGAACTAATAAGAAAGTTAACGTTGCAATTACCTGCAGGAAAAGCTACACCAGCTCCACCAGTTGGTACCGCATTAGGACCATTAGGAGTAAATTCAGGTGAGTTTTGCGTAAAATATAATGATGCAACTAAAGATAAGATGGGAGATATAATTCCGGTTGAAATTTCTGTTTTTGACGACAGAAGTTACGAACTTAGGTTTTTAACCCCACCAACACCATTTTTACTTAAGAAGTACGCTAAAATAAAATCAGGTTCTGCAAAGGGATCAGCAGAGATGGTAGGAAGTATTACTAAGGAGCAACTAAAAGAGATTGCGGAGATTAAATTACCTGATTTAAACGCATATAACGTAGAGAAAGCCATGAATATTGTTGCTGGAACGGCAAAGAACATGGGAATTGAAATAAAAGATTAATAATAAACATATAGATTTATCTATGTGGGAGGAAAATCCGCTATAAACCACAAGGAGGTAAGAAAATGAAAAAGAAAAGTAGAAAGTATCAAGAAGCTTTAAGTAAGATTGAAAAAGGTAAGGCTTACTCACTTGAAGATGCTGTGAAGTTAGTTAAGGAAACTTCTATTTCTAAGTTTGACGGAACGGTTGAAATTGCGGTTCGTTTAAACTTGGATACGAAGAAAAATGACCAACAATTACGTGGTGCCATCGTGCTACCTCATGGTACTGGAAAAACTAAGAAGGTTTTGGTTTTGGCTAAAGGTGATGCTGCTAAAGCCGCTCTTGAGGCTGGTGCTGATTTTGTTGGTGACGTTGATATGATTACCAAGATCGAAAAAGAAAATTGGTTTGATTTTGACGTAATCATTGCAACTCCAGAAATGATGCCACTTTTAGGTAAATTAGGTAAGGTTTTGGGACCAAAGGGATTGATGCCTAACCCAAAGACTGGTACCGTAACGGTTGATACTAAAAAGGCGGTAGAGGACGTTAAAAAAGGACGCGTTGAGTATCGTACTGATTCATACGCAAACGTTCATGCCATCGTTGGTAAGGCGTCATTTACTGAGGAGCAACTAATCGATAACGTTAATGCCTTTATGGACGTTATAATTAAATCTAAGCCTCAAGCAGCTAAAGGTACTTATTTAAAGAATGTTTCTTTAGCTTCTACAATGGGACCTGGTGTTAAGGTAGATTTAAGCTCATTTGACAAATAACATTAAATAATATATTATAATTGTTAGTTAACTTTTGGTTAACTTGGTACCAAAGACAGTAGGAGTGATTTTATCACGTAACTATTTCCTACCGAGGACAAAATCAATTATGGTTTTAAGGTCTTTACTTGGTACGCCCTGATAAAGACCTTTTAATATGGGTACTTATTAACTAATAAAGGAGGAGAGAACATGGCAAACAAAGCTATTATTGCTAAAAAAGAAGAAGTTGTTAACGAAATAGCTGAACGCGTAAAAAATGCTAATAGTGCTATCTTGTTTGATTACCGTGGTTTAACGGATGCCGAAATTACTGATTTGCGTCGTAAATTACGTGAGCAGGATGCTTCTTATAAAGTTTATAAGAACACTTTAACAAAACGCGCGTTTGATAAGTTATCAATTAACTTAGATGATTGTTTAAGAGGACCATCAGCAATAGCAATATCTGATGATGAAATAGCGCCAATTAAAGTTTTGGCAGAATTCGCGAAAGATCATCCAGCTTTAGAGCTAAAGGGTGGTATCGTAGATGGAAAAGAAACATCATTAGAAGAATTAAACAAACTAGCAACCGTTCCGTCAAGAGATGGCTTACTTACAATGTTTGCAGCAGGCTTAATGGAACATGTTAAAAACGTTGCTATCTGTCTTGATTTACACATGCAAGACTTAGAAAAAGAAGAAAAATAATTTTAAGGAGGATATAAAATGGCAAAGTTAAGTACGCAAGAAATTATTGATGCAATTAAAGAAATGAAGATTCTTGAAGTTAAAGAATTAGTAGACGCTATGAAAGAGGAATTTGGTGTTGATCCAAGTGCTGTTGCAGTAGCTGCGGCTCCAGTTGCTGGTGCTGCCGAAGAAGAAAAAACTTCTGCAACCGTAGTATTAAAAGATGCTGGTTCAACTAAGATTCAAGTAATCAAAGTAATTAGAGATGTTACAGGGTTAGGATTAATGGAGGCTAAGAAAATAGCCGATGAAGGTGGTAACATTAAAGAGAACGCTCCAATCGATGAAGCAAACGACATCAAAGCTAAGCTAGAAGAAGCTGGCGCAACCGTTGAACTTGTTTAAGTTAGATAATAAGTACAAAAAGAATGCGATTATTTCGCATTTTTTTTATTTGTGTTATAATTCTAATTGGTGAAGATTATGGCGCATTATTTTACTAATGAACAAAATTTAAGGTCAGAAATTAGAAAAGTTGATGTAATGATTAATGGTGTTGATTATTATTTTTACACTGATAACGGTGTTTTTTCAAAAGGAGAATTAGATTTTGGTACCGGGTTACTTTTGAAGACTTTTAAGTTTGATGGTTATCCACAAGAAAAACGAATTTTAGATATTGGGTGTGGCGCTGGTCCCATAGGAATATACTTGTCAAAATTAGGTTTTACCGTGGATATGTCTGACGTTAACGAAAGGGCACTTCATTTATCAAAAATGGCTCTTAAAGAACAAAGGTTAAAAGCTAACGTGTTTTTTTCTGACGCGTATGAAAACGTTAATGAAAATTATGACTACATAATTTCAAACCCACCAATTAGGGTAGGAAAAGAAAAGTTATATGATATAATAATGAACGCTAAAGACCATTTGAAAGAAAATGGTGAGTTATGGATAGTCATTAGAAAAAAACAAGGAGCGCAAACGCTTATAAGGGACATGAAAAACGTTTATGAAAAAGTTATTATCACGGAAAAGAAAAAAGGTTATTATATAATATTAGCAAAGTAAAAACGGAAGCTTAATAAGAAAAATAACATGCATGATAAACACAAATGGTAATTATTTGTGTTTTTTTGTAATAATTTAAGAAATCTATTGACAATTGTGGACTTTTCTTGTAACATTTTAAATTGGTACTGTGTCTTTATTTTTAGACATGTTCTTTAAAATTTATAGTTTAGGGGTGGAAACGCGTGGCTTATAAGATTAAAAAAGTAAACGAATACCGTGAAAGAAGGGACTTCTCAAGAGTTAATAATTCCTTGGAATTGGGCGGATTATTAGAAATTCAAACGGAGTCTTACAAAAAGTTTATAACCGAAGGAATCAAGGAAGTCTTAGAAGAAATAAGCCCAGTAGAAAATTTCTCTGGAACTTTATCTTTGGAATTTGGTGATTATTCTTTTGATGAACCAAGGCACACAATAAAAGAATGCAAGGAGAAAAAAACTACTTATGCAGCGCCTTTAAAAGTTCAAACTCGTTTGTTTAACAACGAAACTGGCGAGGTAAAAGAACAAGAAATATTCTTGGGGGACATGCCACTTATGACTGACTCTGGCTCATTTATTTTTAACGGCTCAGAGCGTGTTATCGTGTCTCAATTAGTTCGTTCACCAAGTGTTTATTATGGTAGGGAAATCGATAAAAATGGTCGTTCGATAATATCATCACAATTAATTCCAAATAAGGGTACTTGGCTCGAATATAAGCTTAATAGTAAAGATGTTGTTGACGTTCGTATTGATCGTAACCGTAAGGTTGTTATTACCGCCTTTTTAAGGGCTTTCGGATTATCTAATGATGAGGATATTCTTAAGCTATTTGGCAAGGATGAGTATTTAGTAAATACTTTAGCTAAAGACTCAACCAAGAATACTGACGAGGCTTTACTTGAAATTTACGAAAAGTTAAAACCTGGAGAACCCGCAACGCTTGATAGTGCTAAAAACCAATTAATTACTAGGTTTTTTGACAACTTTAGATATGATTTAGCTAAGGTTGGTCGTTATAAGTTTAACAAGAAGTTAAACGTTTGTGACCGTTTGTTAGACCAAAAATTAGCTGAAGATATAGTAGTTTCTGGTAAGGTTGTAATACCATCTGGAACTAAGGTTACAAGTGAAGTGTTAGAAACTTTAAAACCAATATTAGCCAATGGATACGGAATGGTGGATTCAACGATGGATAAAGAGTTAGACTCTCATACCATGGTGCAAGTAATTAGTATATATTCACCAACTAATCCAGACGAGGTAATAAAAGTTGTTGGTAACGACCAGACTCTTGACGTTAAAACGCTTACTATATCTGATATATATGCGTCTGTTTCTTATTATTTAAACCTTTTACATGGTGTGGGTTCGATTGATGAAATAGACCATTTATCAAACCGTCGTCTAAGGCAGGTTGGAGAACTTTTACAGAACCAATTTAGGGTTGGTGTGGCTAGAATGGAAAGGGTTATTCGCGAGAGAATGACTACCTTAGACATAGAAACCGCAACCCCAAAAACGTTAATTAACATAAGACCGATAACGGCTGTTATTAAAGAATTCTTTGGTTCAAGTCCGTTATCTCAGTTCATGGACCAGATAAATCCATTATCAGAGTTAAATAATAAACGTCGTTTATCAGCTTTAGGACCTGGTGGGTTATCCCGTGATAGGGCCGCTATGGAAGTGCGTGACGTAAACGTTTCTCACTACGGAAGAATTTGTCCAATTGAGTCTCCGGAAGGAGCTAACATCGGTCTTATTACGTCTTTAGCTAACTATGCAAAGGTTAATGAGTACGGATTTATAATGACTCCATACAGAAGGGTAAAAGATGGAAAATTACAAGACCAAATTGACTATTTGACCGCGGACGAAGAAAATGGACACGTAATCGCACAAGCCAAGGTTGAAATGGACGGTGATACCATTGTTCAAGAGCATTGTCCTGCCCGTCGTAATGGTGAAAACATCATCGCAAAACCAAGCGAAATAGATTATATTGATGTTGCTCCACAGCAAATTGTATCTGTTACCACCAGTTGTGTTCCGTTCCTTGATCACGATGATGCTCACCGTGCGCTAATGGGTTCTAACATGCAGCGTCAGGCACTTCCTTTGCTTAAGGCAGAGGCTCCATTAGTAGCAACTGGCGTTGAGGCTCAAGCCGCAAAAGATAGTGGCGTGGCCGTAACGGCTAAAGCTGATGGTGTTGTAGAATACGTTGATGGTAAGAAAATCGTTGTTAAAACAACCAAAGCAAAAGATATATACATATTAAAGAACTTTGAGGGTTCTAACGCTGGTACTTGTTATCATCAAAGGCCAATTGTTAGAATCGGAGATAAGGTAACCCGTGGTCAAATTATCGCCGATGGTCCTTCAACTGATAAAGGTGAAGTGGCGTTAGGTAAAAACTTAGTTGTAGCGTTCATGACTTATAATGGTTATAACTATGAGGACGCAGTAATTTTAAACGAAAGAATGGTTAAAGACGACGTTTTAACCTCAATTTACATAGAGGATTATGAGATACAATGTCGTGATACTAAGTTAGGACCTGAGGAAATTACCCGTGACATTCCAAACGTAAGTGAAGAAGCACGTAAGAATTTGGATGCCAATGGTATAATTAGAATAGGTACGGAAGTTAAAGAAGGAGACATTTTAGTTGGTAAGGTTACGCCAAAAGGAATGGTAGAGCTTACTTCTGAGGAGAAACTATTACATGCTATCTTTGGAGAAAAAACCCGTGAGGTACGTGATACTTCTTTGCGTGTTCCACACGGTGGTGCTGGTATCGTTCATGATATAAAAATCTATACAAAAAAGGATTCTGATGAGCTTCCAAGCGGAGTTTCTAAGGAAATTCGCGTATACATCGTTCAAAAACGTAAGATACAAGTTGGTGACAAAATGGCTGGTCGTCACGGAAACAAAGGTGTTATTTCCCTTGTTGCCCCACAAGAAGACATGCCATATTTACCAGATGGTACGCCAGTTGACATATTACTTAACCCACTAGGTGTTCCGTCACGTATGAATCCTGGTCAAATACTTGAGATGCATTTAGGTATGGCTGCTAAGAAACTTGGTGTTTATACCGCAACCCCAGTATTTGATGGTGCCTCATGGAAGGATATTCAAGAAATGATGGCTGAAGCTGGTATGGCACCAGATGGTAAAACGGTTTTATATAACGGAAAAACAGGTGAACCGTTTGATAATCGTGTTGCGGTTGGTGTTATGTACATGATAAAACTAGACCACATGGTAGATGATAAGCTTCATGCTCGTGCAACTGGACCATACTCCCTTGTTACGCAACAACCACTAGGTGGTAAGGCACAATTTGGTGGACAAAGATTTGGAGAAATGGAAGTTTGGGCATTATATGCTTATGGTGCCGCACACGTTCTTCAAGAAATTTTAACCGTTAAATCAGACGATGTTGTTGGCCGTGTTAAGGTTTACGAATCAATCGTTAAAGGAAAACCAATTGACCAAGCCGGCGTTCCTGAAAGCTTCAGGGTATTAGTTAAAGAGTTCCAGGCTTTAGGATTAAACATTGCCATGATTAATGAAGATGGTAAAGAAATTGATGTTAAAACTTTAGAAGAGGAAGAAGACAAAGAAGTTTTGCCTTTATCCATAGAGGAAATAGATAACGTTTCAATGGTAAAACCAAAACAGAACGTAGATGTTATTTCAGAAACAGAAAATTCACAGGACGAAGAAATAGATGAGGAAGAAGAAGACGACTACGAAGCAGACATCGAAGATAAATTAGATGATTTAGATGATTCTTTGTTAGAAGGGAGTGATGAATAATGCTAGATGCAAATAGATTCGAAGGAATTAAAATATCCATTGCTTCCCCTGAACAAATTCGTGAGTGGTCTTATGGAGAAGTTAAAAAGCCAGAAACAATAAATTATCGTACGTTAAAGCCAGAACGTGATGGTTTATTCTGCGAAAAAATCTTTGGACCAACAAAGGACTACGAATGTGCTTGTGGTAAGTACAAAAGATTAAGGTATAAAGATATTATTTGTGATAGATGTGGTGTTGAAGTTACTAAGTCTAAGGTTCGTCGTGAACGGATGGGACACATTGAACTTGCAACGCCAGTGTCTCACATATGGTTTTTTAAGGGCGTTCCGTCTCGTATGGGATTAGTACTTGACATGTCTCCAAGGGATTTGGAAGAGGTTTTATACTTCGTGTCATACGTAGTAATTAATCCAGGGGATGCACCGCTTGAAAAGAAACAAACCTTATCCGATAAAGAATATCGTGCCTATTATGAAAAGTACGGAAACACTTTTGAAGTTGGAATGGGTGCGGAAGCAATCTTAAAATTACTAAAAGAAATTGACGTAAAAGAAGAAATTAAGAAGATAGAAGAAGAATTAGAAGGAGCACAAGAACAAAAAAGAACAAGACTATTAAAGAGATTGGACATTCTTGATTCTTTTGATAAGTCAGGAAATAAACCAGAGTGGATGATACTAACGGCGCTTCCTGTTATTCCACCTGAATTAAGACCAATGATACAATTAGATGGTGGGCGTTTCGCAACCAGTGATTTAAATGATTTATATAGACGTGTTATTAACCGTAATAATCGTTTGAAAAAATTACTTGAGTTAAACGCACCTTCAATCATTGTTCAAAATGAAAAAAGAATGCTTCAAGAAGCAGTTGATGCATTATTTGATAACGGAAGACGTGGAAGAAACGTAACTGGCCCTTCTAACAGACCTTTAAAGTCCATTTCAAGCATGTTAAAAGGTAAGCAAGGACGTTTCCGTCAAAACTTACTTGGTAAGCGTGTTGACTACTCAGGACGTTCAGTTATTGCAGTTGGTCCAACATTAAAGATGTATCAATGTGGCATACCAAAAGAAATGGCACTTGAATTATTTAAGCCTCACGTTATTCATGGTCTAGTAGAAAGAGATATTGTTCATAATATTAAATCTGCTAAGAAATTAATTGAAAACCAAGATGAGAGAGTATGGGACGTTGTTGAAGACGTAATTAAAGAACATCCAGTAATGTTAAATCGTGCTCCAACGCTTCACCGTTTAGGTATTCAAGCATTTGAACCAAAACTAGTTAGTGGTAAGGCTATAAGATTACATCCACTAGTTTGTACGGCGTTTAACGCTGACTTTGATGGTGACCAAATGGCCGTTCACGTTCCTCTTTCAGAGGCGGCTCAAGCAGAAGCTAGAATATTGATGCTTGGGGCTAATAACATTCTTTCACCAAAGGATGGAAAACCAATCGTTACGCCATCGCAAGACATGGTTTTAGGTAATTATTACATAACCATGGAAAAAGCTGGTATTGAAGGCGAAGGAAGGATTTTTAAAGACCCTAACGAAGCAATAGAGGCTTATGAAAGAAGAGAACTTACGCTTCACGCAAGAATTGCTTTGCCAGCTAAATCTTTGAAATATAAAATGTTTACCGAAGAACAAAAACAAATGTATTTAGTTACCACGGTTGGTAAGTTAATCTTTAACGAAGTTTTACCAGACGGATTCCAGTACGTAAACGAGCCAACTGACGAAAACTTTGAAAATTTAACGCCAATGAAGTTCTTCTTGCCAAGAGGAACAAACATTCCAGATGCCATAAAGGAAATGCCACTTACAAAACCGTTCCCACAAGGAGCTTTAAAGAGCATTATCGCACAAATCTTTAAACGTTATAAAACGACTGAAACTTCTATAATGCTAGACCGCTTAAAGGATTTAGGATTTAAACATTCTACTTTATCTGGTATTTCAATTTCTATCGCTGACGTTGAAACAAGTGAGCATAAGAAGGAAATTGTTGAAGAATCACAAAAAGTAGTTGATATGATTAATAAACAATACCGTCGTGGTTTAATAACCGATAGAGAACGTTACGAAAAAGTATGTGCCGTATGGAATGAGGCTACCAATAAAGTTACGGCGGAATTAAAGGCTAAGGTTGAGGCTCCATCTGATAACCCAATCATGATGATGATAAACTCTAAAGCGCGTGGTAATATATCACAGTTTACCCAGTTAGCTGGTATGCGTGGACTTCTTGCTAAACCTAATGGTGAAGCGGTTGAAATTCCGGTTACCTCTTCATTTATTGACGGATTATCAGTGTCAGAATTCTTCATTTCAACGCACGGTGCCCGTAAGGGTAACGCTGATACCGCGTTAAAGACAGCTGACTCTGGATATTTAACGAGACGTTTAGTTGATGTTGTTCAGGACGTTATCGTAAGAGAAGAGGATTGTGGTACCATTCAAGGTGTTAACGTTTCAGCTTTAATTGATGATAATGCCGGAACCGTAATTGAGTCTTTACACGAGAGAATCGTTGGAAGATACACCAATAAAAAGGTTATTAATCCTGAAACAAAAGAGTTAATAATAGATAAAAACGAACTTATTACCGAACCAATCGCAGATAAAATTGATAAGGCAGGTATTAAGTCGGTAGAAATAAGAACGGCTCTTACCTGTAAGACTGAAAACGGTGTTTGTAGGCATTGTTATGGTATGAATTTAGCTACTGGTAACGTTGTTGAAATAGGCGAAGCCGTTGGTATTATGGCAGCACAGTCAATTGGGGAGCCTGGTACTCAGCTTACCATGAGAACATTCCATACTGGAGGCGTTGCTTCTGGTGAGGATATTACTCAAGGTTTACCACGTGTTCAGGAGCTATTTGAAGCTAGAATACCAAAAGCTAAAGCAACCATTGCCGAGATAAATGGTACGGTAACCAAGATTGATGACTTAAACGGAAAATATAGGATAGAAATATCTAATGACGTCGAAACAAGAGAACATACTACTAATTATGGCGTTAAACTTTGTGTAGAAGTAGGGGCCGAAGTTAAAGCCGGTGATAAACTTAACGTTGGTTCAATTAATCCGAAGGAACTACTTGCGGTAACTGACCCAATCACCGCTCAAAATTACATTTTGGCTGAAATACAGAAAGTTTATAAATCACAAGGTGTTGATGTTTCTGATAAACACATTGAAATACTTGCCCGTCGCATGATAGCTAGAATTAAAATAGTTGATGGTGGTGAAACTGAGTTAGTAGCGGGAAAATTAGTTTCAATGCACGAATTTACTAAAATAAATAAAGAAGCTATAATAGAAGGTAAGAAACCTGCTACCGGAAGACCTATCATGTTAGGTATTACCAAGGCATCACTAGAAACAGATTCGTTCTTATCAGCAGCTTCATTCCAAGAGACAACCAGAATATTAACTGACGCCGCAATAAAAGGAAAGGTAGACCATTTAACTGGATTAAAAGAAAACGTTATTATTGGTAAACTTATTCCTGCAGGTACTGGCTCTAAGTATTATTCTAATGTTAAGTATACGCTTGAAAGTGAAAAAGTTGATGATGATGCTTTAGACGTGTTAGAAGAACAACTAACTGATTAAAGAAAGTTTTATACTTTCTTTTTTATTGACTTTTAAGTTTAACTTTGATAATATAGCATCACGAATGGAGTTGAGTTTATGTATACAAGAAGAAAGCGTGCATCGAAAAGGGATTCGGATGACCTTGTTTCATCTATATGTTATGATTTTTTAAGGTATAATTCAGATATATTCTTTATAATTAAAAAGACGTACATAGAAGAAAAAGGACGTTTTTACGAACGGAAGGGTGCAATGCAAGTCTTTTGTTCGGTTCCTTTAGAAGAATTGATTGTACCACCTAATTTAAAACTTAACCCGGATGGTAGCATAACCGCTTGGTGTGATGATAAAGTTCTAATGTACCTTAAGTATCAACAGGTTACTTTTTATGATGGGGAAATAAATGGTAGAAAAAAAGAAAGAATGTATTTAGATTTTGTACCAGAAGAAAATGTATTAAAAATTATAAAAACATCACATAAATAATGGTGTTTTTATTTATTTGTGATAAAATATACGTTAGGTGATTTTCATGAACGATGTTTTAAAGTTTCTTAAAAAGTTAAGCGATGAATTAACGGGTTACGTTATTGTTGGGGTGTCTTACGGACCAGATTCCATGGCCTTGTTAGATCTAATTAAGAATAATTTGCCTCATGTAAAAATTGTTTGTGCCCACGTTCATCATAATCACCGTAAAGAAAGTGATGAAGAGGCTTCCAGGTTAAGAACATATTGCAATGATAACAAAATATTATTTGAAATGTTAAAAATAGAAAAATATGCTAAAAAGAGTTTTAGTGAAGAAGAAGCGAGAAAAAAGAGGTATGCTTTTTTTAAGTCATTAGCAAGTAAGTATGATACCCGTTATGTTTTTACCGCACACCACGGTGATGATTTGGTGGAGACGGTTTTAATGCGAATAGTAAGAGGTTCAACTTTAAAGGGTTATGGAGCGATAAGCTTGATTTCAAGTCAAGAGGACTATACCTTGGTGAGACCACTACTTTTCGTAACCAAAAATGATTTGTTAACGTATTGCGATGTAAAAAAAATTCCGTATGCAATTGATGTTACGAATGATAATGACAATTATACAAGAAACCGGTATCGTAAATACATGTTGCCATTTTTAAAACGGGAAAATCCAAATGTTCATCGTCAATTTTTGATGTTTTCTACAACTTTAAATGAGTATGATAAGTACGTTTCTAAAGAAGTTAATAAAGTTTATGATGTTTTGGTACAAAATAACTCATTACTTTTAAACGAACTTTTAAAGCAAGATAAATTAATTATAAAATTAGTTATTTATAAGTTTGTTAAAACTTTTACAAACCTTGATGATACTAGTATAAGTTTTAGGGTTATTGATGATATACTATCATTTTTAATTAATAATAAGCCTTCAGGGGAGCTATACCTTCCAAAAGATTATAGGGTTGTTAAAGATTATGGTAGGTTATTTATTGATAAGCAAGAAAACGAAGAACAAATTTACTGTTACGAACTATCTAAAGACGTTGTATTACCAAGCGGGTCATTAATTCAAATAATGAATAAGTTAGATGATACTTCTAATTATACTAGTGCGTTTTTAAGTAGTGAAATTAATATGCCAATTTTCGTTAGAAACAAACGAGATGGTGACCATATGGTGGTTTTAGGAATTAATAAAGATAAAAAAATAAAAGATATTTTCATAAATGAAAAAATAAGCAAAAGAAATAGAAAAGCTTATCCGGTGGTGGTTGATTCATCTGGTGAAGTAATATGGCTTCCTGGTGTTAAGAAATCTAAATATGATAGGTCAAAACAGGGAAAGTATGATATAATATTAAAGTATCTTAAGGAGGGAAATAATGATTGCACAAAATAATCAAAACATGAAGAAAGGAATGTTTCCTTATGCGCTTTTACTAGCTATTGCCATAATGTTATTATTATTTTATAACATGACTAGTGGTACTAATAAGGAATTAACATATAATGAATTTAATAAAGCATTAAACGAAAATAAAGTTGAAGAGGTGGTTATTACTCCTAGTACGGCGGCTTATACTTATCAAATAAATGGTAAGTTAAAAGATTCTAAAGAAGGAGAAACGTTTAGTGTAAAAACACCACTTTCTGATACGGTAATTAATAAGATAGTAGCTTCTAGTGAAGAAAAGGATTTTAAAATAGTATCTAAATCAGACCCATCATCTAGTGCGTGGTACGTTTTCTTAATGAACATAGCGCCTTACTTATTAATTATTGGTGTTGCCTTCTGGTTCTTTACTAAACAGTTAAATAGCCAAAAGGGTTCAATGGACTTTGGCCGTAGCAAGGCAAAGTTAAACCCGGACCAAGGAAAAGTAACGTTCAAGGATGTTGCGGGTCTTCCGGAAGAAAAAGAAGAGTTACAAGAGTTAATAGACTTTTTGAAGTATCCTAAGAAGTTTCAAAAATTAGGTGCTAGAATACCAAAGGGTGTTTTACTTGTAGGGCCTCCAGGAACTGGTAAAACGTTACTTGCTAAAGCAGTAGCAGGAGAGGCTAACGCTCCGTTTTACTTTATATCTGGTTCTGATTTCGTTGAGTTATACGTAGGTGTTGGGGCAAGTCGTGTTAGGGACATGTTTAAGCAAGCTAAGCAAAACGCACCTTGTTTGATATTCATAGACGAAATAGACGCCGTTGGTCGTCAACGTGGTACTGGTATTGGTGGTGGCCATGACGAAAGAGAACAGACTTTAAACCAATTATTAACCGAAATGGATGGGTTTGGAGCTAACGAAGGAATCATAATCATAGCAGCAACCAACAGACCTGACGTGCTTGATCCAGCCCTTTTAAGACCAGGAAGATTTGATAGACAAGTTACCGTTAATTTACCTGACATGAAAGCAAGAGAAGACATTCTTAAAGTTCATGCTAGAAACAAGATTTTATCAAAGAGTGTTCATTTGGATAGTATTGCTAAGCGTTGCGTCGGATTTAGCGGGGCGGATTTGGAAAACTTACTTAACGAAGCGGCTTTACTTGCCGTAAGAAGAGAAAAGTCAGCTATTACCATGTCCGAGATTGATGAGGCGATTGACCGTGTCATAATGGGGCCTGCTAAGGTTACTAAAAAGTACACGGAAAAAGAAAAACGACTTGTTGCTTATCACGAGGCTGGTCACGCCGTTTTAGGTATTAAATTGGATGATGCAAACGACGTTCAAAAAGTTACCATTATTCCACGTGGTCAAGCTGGTGGATATAACTTAATGATGCCAAAAGAAGAAAAGTTTACTGCTACTAAAACCGAGTTGCTAGAACAAATCATGGGACTTTTAGGAGGCCGTGTAGCGGAAGAGGTGGTTTTTAAAGAGGTTACTACGGGCGCTCATAACGACTTTGAAAAGGCAACTAAAATAGCAAGAAGCATGGTAACTGAGTATGGTATGTCTTCATTAGGACCAGTTCAATTGGAAACACCAGAAGGTGGTTCGTTCTTGGGAAGAGATTACAATAAAAACAGAAACTTCTCGGATCAAGTGGCTTTAGAAATTGATAACGAGGTAAGAAAGATAATAAATGGTTGTTATGATAAAGCTAAAAAGATAATAGAGAAAAATCGTGATTTGCTTGATTTAATAGCTAAAAACTTAATTGAACATGAAACTTTAACCAAAGAACAAATAGATTATTTAGCAGAAAATGGAAAAATGCCTCCTGAGGACATGCTTGAGGACGTTAATTTATCAAAGCTAAAAGAGATGGCTAAAGAAAAAGGCATTAAGGGTTACAGTACCATGAGCAAAGAAGAGTTGAAAAAAGCTTTGGAAGAAACAATCGAATAACAAAAAGAGCTCATGCATAGTGAGTTTTTTTGTTTGACAATGAAAGCGAATAGTGGTAGTATCTAACAATGTAAATTGTTTGGGGGAAAATATGAACGGTGAAATTATTGGTAAAATAAATGATAAGCTTAAAAACATTAAAGGGAACATGACGTTAAAAGAATATGACTTGGATGAGATAATATCTTTATTCCGTCTTAATGAAGACGAAAAACAAGAATTATATGACTATTTAGATAGCCAAGGAATAATTATTTCTTATGATTTTGAATTTAAGGATCTAAATAAGGATAGTGATTCTGACGTAAAACTATATTTAAAAAGTTTGGCTTCGAAAAAATGTGATTTGTTATCACCCGAAGAAGAAATGTTGTTGTTTAAAAAGTTAAAACAAGGTGATAAAGCCGCCAGAGAAAGACTTATTTGTGCTAACCTTAAGTTGGTTGTGTCGGTTGCTAAAAGATATAACGGTCCTAAATTATCCTTTTTAGATAGAATTCAAGAAGGAAATACTGGTTTAATAACAGCCATTGAAAGGTTTGACGCTCAATTAGGAAATAAATTTAGTACTTATGCTACGTGGTGGATTAGGCAAGCGATAACAAGAGCAATGTCAAACCAAGCCGAAATAATTAGAAAGCCGGTCCATGCCATTGAATTAAGAAATAAAATAAAAAAACTTGTTAAATACGAGGGTTTAAATTATGAAGAGGCAGCCCAAAGACTTAAGGTGTCTTCTTTAAGAGTAAATAGCATAATTTCTACTTCTGATGACAATATAGTGTCTTTGCAAACGCCTATTGGTGAAAAAAAAGTAGATATGCTTGAGGATTTTATTCCTTATGATGAAGATGGATACCAAAATTTGGAATCATCGGAGTTAAAAGCAAACGTATTAAACATAATTGATGAAATAACGATTGGTAGGTTAGCCCATACTTATAGTCAGTCAGAGTTGAGTATAATATATTATTTTTATACTTCATATATTAAGACTTCTGAAGAAATTGAAAACATGAAATTAGAAGATATAAAACAAATAGTAATGAGCCATAAAACAAAAGAAAAGATTATCAAGATATTAACGGAAGAAACACAAGAGTTAGTTTTAAAAATAGATTCTTGTGATAATTATCCTAAAAAATTAACGTATGAAAAAAGATTGAAAGGTCTAAATAACATTTTGAGAAATTTATTATTTGATAGTTTGAAAAATCGTAATATCCCTACCTTATTAAATTACTTGGAGGATACGGGTTTTAAGAACCTAATGCCAAGTGTTAAAAAAGTTAGTGAAAGATATGATAAGATGCTTAATAATTTATTCATAACGGGAAAACTTAGTGGTATTTTTAACGAGGTTACGTTAATGTTAAAAAGTAAGGGTTATAATGTGGGAAAAACAGATGTTAAGATGGTAATAAACATTATTGGTGATGTTTATGTTGCTTTTAGGAATAAGGATATTTTAATTCAAAGGCTCGGTTTAGATGAAACTCAAGAAGTTTCGACGTTAGAAGTACTGGCAAAAAAATATTGTATATCAAGAGAAAGGATAAGGCAATTAGAAGAAAGATTGCTTAGAAATCTAAAAAAGAAGATATTATCAAGACGCGTAATAGATGAAGCTAGTATTAAAATAAAAAGGCACTAATAACTAATTATTGTTAGTACCTTTTATTTTGCTTTTATGACCTGGTTCGCTGCCTTTAATATAATATAATATTTTTTTCATCTTAGAATCATTGGTGGCTACTTCCCCGGTTTCAAGGTTAGTTAATACGCCAACTACGTTATCGGGTTTTTCGTACCAACTCGCCTCTTTATCCCGTAGGTAGTTTTCTATGGTATCAGCCCATATGTTTTTTGAGTATTTATATTCACTTTTTTTCAACTTTTTATTATCATCATATCCGGTCCATACCCCAACTACTATGTCTGGATTGTACCCTACCGTCCATAAGTCGTAGTCAGTAGTCCCGCTTTTGACCGCGTATTTTTTTGTTAGTTTTGGGGCTAGTGTAGCACAAGTTGGGGCGGTATAACTTATAAGTGATGTGTCATACGTGTTCGTTAGAAGCTCGTTTAGAATGTAGGTGTATGCCTCATTTAGGACCTTGTCCTTTTCCTTCTTATATTCATAAATGACATCACCATTTCCATCTTCAACCTTTCTAATTAAGTGTCCATTTACCTTGTACCCACTGTTAGCAAGGGCGGCGTATGCCCCGGTAAACTCCGTTATGGTAAGTTCGTTTGTCCCAAGAGGTAAAGACGCGTTAGCTTCTAGCTTGCTATTTATTCCCATCTTTTTAGCGTATTTAACAAGTGTATCCTCACCAAGGAAAAGATGGGTTTTTATTGCGTAAATATTATCCGAATAAGCGATTGCAAGGGCCATCGTAATTTTATCGTTAGGATATACGTCTGCGTAATTACTAGGTGAATAAGTAAGACCATTACCTAAAGAAAAAGTAGTTGGTTTACTTAAGAACGTAGTAGATGCAGTAAGTCCGTTTTCTAAGGCGGCATAATAAAGAATAGGTTTCATGGTTGATCCTACTTGTCTTTTGGATTGTACGGCTCTATTATACTGTGACTTTGAATAATCTTGTCCGCCGGCTAAAGCTATTATTTCGCCGTTATTTGGGTTCATCATAACGGCTGAAACCTGAATCTTATCATTACTTTCTAAGTTGTTTTTTATACTGTTTTCTAAGTCCGTCTGGGCTTCTACATCAAGTGACGTATATATTTTTAATCCTTCTTGTCTTACGGAATCCTCACTTACTATTTTTAGGTCTTCTAATTCTCTTATTACCGCGTCTTGATAATACATGATGGTACTAAGGTTTAGATTTTCCTTTTTACCATAATAAGTTAATTTGACGTTTAATGTTTCTTCCATTGTTTCTTTAGAAATTATATTGTTATTAACCATTGATTGTAGTATTACCCGTTGTCTTTCTTTAGCTGCTTTTTCATCATTAAGTGGCGAATAATTATTAGGAGATTTTGGTATTCCGGCTAACATGGTGCTTTCTGCTAGGGTTAAGTCTTTCGCGGATTTATTAAAGTAATATAAAGCAGCATTTTCAATTCCCAAAATACCATTTCCATAATTTATCGTGTTTAAATAACCTTCTAAAATTTCATCTTTTGAGTATTGTGTTTCTAGCTTGAAGGCGTACCATGCTTCTTTTATTTTTCTGGACCACGTTTTTTCAAACGTTAAAAATAAATTTCTGGCATATTGCTGCGTAATGGTAGAAGCCCCTTGTTTTAGGTCTTTTGACTTTATGTTAACCAAGGTGGATTTTATTATTCTTGGAATGTCAAAACCATTATGTTCATAAAAATTTTTATCTTCTGAATAAATGGTTGCGTTTATTAAATGCTTTGATATGTCTTTTAATTTTACCCATTTTTTAGTTCCGTTATTGCCTTCATAAAAGCTTTTATTATTTTTATCATACATGTATATACTATTAGAATTTTTAATATCTATTTTGCTACCGTATTTAGCACATAAAAATAAAATACTAAAGCACGCACAAAAAATAAGCATTAAGGCTATTGTTGATTTTATAATAAATTTGAATATTTTCATATCAAGCCTTCTTTCTAATTTTAGTATTTGTAAAAGTTACTAAAATATAATTATTTTGTTGACCTTTTTTATTTTATATGCTATATTGTTGCTAGAAAAATTTTAAGGGTGTTTTTTATGTCTAAAATTATTATTAATCACGAGGTAACATCTGGTGAAGAAAAAAGCTTATTAACAAATAAAAAGGCGTTAAAAAAAGATAATGAGATTAATTATTATGATAATAACGTTAAGGTTATTGTGAAAGTTTTAGAAAACAAGGTGTTAATTACTAGAGAAGATAATAACATGATGATAAACTTAGAATTTGAAAAGGATAAAAACTTAATAACGGATTATGTTATTAAAGATTTGGGGTTAACGGTAAAGCTTGAAACCAGGACAAAAGAAATCATCATAAAAGACAAAATGATTTACGTTGAGTATGATGTCTTTATGAATGATACTTTTAGTGATAGCTTTACTTATAAATTGGAATGGAGAGAATTATAATGAGTGTTATAAACGATATTGAAAATACTATAACAAAAATAATCAATGATTTAGGTTATGAACTCGAACACGTATCGTTAAAACCATCTGGCAGACCAGACTTGGGTGATTACCAAATTAATGAATGTATGATGCTTGGTAAAAAATATAATAAATCACCAAAAAGTATAGCGGAAGAAATAGTTTTAGAATTATCTAAAGGTGATAATTTTACGAACATTAATGTTGCGGGACCTGGGTTTATTAATTTAACCTTCCAAGATGACTTTTTGGTAGAAGTGGCTAATAAAATATCAAATATCAAAGAAAACAACATAGATTATCCCAAAAAACGAAAGATTCTAATAGATTATGGCGGTGCGAATGTTGCAAAAGAGTTACACGTTGGTCATTTAAGGTCAGCTAACATAGGGGAGGCGCTTAAAAGATTAGCAAAGTTGCTTGGTAATGATGTTATTGCTGACGTTCATTTGGGAGATTGGGGGTTACCGCTTGGATTAGTTATAAAACAAATAAAAGAAGAACAACCAGATTTAATATATTTTGACGAAAATTATACGGGCCCTTATCCTGATGCTTCTCCGGTTACTCCGAAAGATTTAGCAAGGATATATCCTTTAGCATCAAAAAGAAAAAGTGAAGATGAACAGTATTTAATTGATGCCCAGGAAATAACCAATAAAATACAAACCGGTGTGCCAGGTTATAGAGTTTTATGGAAACACGTCGTTGAAACTAGTAAAAAGGACATAAAAAAAGTATATGATGAATTAAATACTAATTTTGATTTATGGTTAGGAGAAAGTGATGCAGCGGCTTCAGTTCCTGAAGTAGTTAATATTTTCAAAGAAAAAAAACTTACTAAGTTAGATGATGGGGCTTTAATCGTCGACGTAAAAAAAGATAATGATAAAATTGAAGTGCCACCAATATTGTTGGTAAAGTCAAACGGAACGGCCGGTTATCAGACAACCGAAATCGCAACGCTTTATAACAGGATGAAAAATTATGACTTAACCGACGTATGGTATTTGACGGACGCAAGACAATCCCTACATTTTTTGCAATCGTTTAGGGCGTCCAAATTATCTGGAATAGTTCCCGAAAGAGTTAATTTAGAACATTTGCCTTTTGGTACGATAAATGGTAAAGACGGAAAACCATTTAAAACGAGAGATGGTAACGTCATGTCATTAAGTAATTTAATTGATATTGTTTATGACGCAACTTCGAAAAAAATGAATAAAGATATAGTGGGTGAAGAATTACTAGAAAAAACAACTAAAATGATAGCAATAGATTCTATAAAATACGCTGATTTATTGCCTTTTAGAACTACTGATTATATATTTGAACCAGAAAAGTTTAGTGATTTAGAGGGAAAAACAGCACCTTATTTGCTTTATTCAACCATTAGAATTAGATCTTTGTTAAACAAAGCTAAAGAAGAACACGTTAGTTATGATAGGTATACTATATTAAGTACTGATATTGAACGTCAGATAATATTAAAACTTTTAGAATTACCAAAAACTTTGTTAAATGCATATGATTCAAGGAGTCTAAATGACATTTCAGAATATATATATAATATAACAAGTTTATATAATAAATTTTATGCCGAAAATAAAATACTATCTTGCGTTAATAATGACGTGAAAAATTCTTGGTTATTTATATCAAATGTTGTGTATAATGTTAATATGTTATTATTGGACGTAATGGGACTTAAGGTTCCAGAAAAAATGTAAAATATTGCAAAGGTTAATAAAAATCGTATAATGATTATGTTTTAGGAGGAATTAAAATGAACGTAAGACAAATGCCTTTAGAGGAATTAGAGCTTTTATCTTACACGGATATAGCTTATGAATTGTTAAAGTTAGATAAAAAACCAAAAACCACGCACGAGTTATTTTCGGAGGTATGTAAGCTTTTAGAAATTAATAATGATACCATGCTTGATATGATAGGTGACTTTTATACTACTTTAACTACGGATAAGAGGTTCTTGCTTTTAGATAATGCCGAGTGGGATTTAAGAGAATTTCACGTGGTAAAACCAATCGTTGATGATGAAGAAGATGACGAGGAATCATCAGAAGAACCAGAAGAAGATGAGGATGCTGATGAGACTGAAGACGAAGCAATAACTGAAGACACGGACGATTATGAGGAATCAGACGAAGGCATGGATGATTTAGATGATTTAGCAATTGTTTCGGAAGAAGAAATGGAATAATGTTTGAAAGACTAGAGGCTATTAAAAAGCGAAACGACATCATTACCGAGGAGCTAACTAAGCCAGAAGTAATAAGTGATGTTTCAAAAACAACTAAATTGTCAAAAGAACAAGCTGATTTGTCTGAAATTATAGAATGTTATAATGAATATCTAAAAGCAAAAAAAGAGTATGAAGATGCCAAGGAACTGGTAAATGACCCTGAACTTGGATCTTTCGCCAAGGAAGAAGAAGAAAATCAGGAAAAAAGATTAAAAGAACTAGAAAAAAAGTTAGAGATACTTCTTTTACCTAAAGACCCAAACGATGATAAAAACATCATCGTTGAAATAAGAGGTGCGGCGGGAGGAGATGAAGCAAACATCTTTGCCGGAGACCTTTATGATATGTACGTTAAGTATGCTGAGCAGCAAGGTTTTAAGGTGGAAGAGATAGATAGTACTCCTGGAGCTAGTGGCGGGTTTGCTGAAATTTCTTTTATGGTTAAAGGAAAAGGGGCTTATTCAAAATTAAAGTACGAATCAGGAGCACACCGGGTTCAGCGTGTTCCGGCAACGGAGTCACAAGGTCGCGTACATACTTCTACCGCAACCGTTCTTGTTATGCCGGAAGTAGATGACGTTGACTTTAAACTTGATATGAACGACGTTCGAATCGACATAACAAGAAGTTCTGGATGTGGGGGTCAGGGTGTAAACACTACTGATAGCGCGGTAAGATTAACTCATATTCCAACCGGGATAATGGTTTATTCACAAACCGAAAGATCGCAAATTAAGAACAAAGAAAAAGGCATGAAGATATTGCAAGCTAGAGTTTACGACTTAAAAATGAAAGAACAGGAAAAAGAATTGGGAGAAGAAAGAAGAAGTAAAATAGGAACCGGAGACCGTTCTGAGAAGATAAGAACTTATAATTATCCTCAAAACCGCGTTACTGACCACCGGATAGGGTTTACCACAAATTCTTTAGACCGGGTAATGAACGGAAAATTAGACGAAATAATAGAGGCTTTAATAACGGAAGATCAAAAAAGAAAATTGGCTGGAGAATAATTCACTAGCTAATTTTTATATTAATTAGGAGGAAATAAAATGGAATATATGTTTCCAGATTATAACGATGGCTTGGTAAACGTAATGGCGTCTATCGAGCACTACTTTGGAATTAAAAACCATCATAATGGGGTAAAAGAAATAGATGAGGCTTTGAAAAAAGGAAAGTACAAAAACGTTGTTTTGTTTCTTTTTGATGGTTTTGGTAATAAATTGCTAGAAGAAAATAAATTAATATGCCCATTCTTATATAAGCATTTAGTTAAAAGTGTGTCATCTAATTTTCCCTCTACCACAATGTCCGCAAGAACAACCGCCGAGTCTGCTTTAGAGCCAGTAACTCATGGGTGGTTAGGTTGGGATATGTACTTTAAGAAATATGACGAAGTAATTACACTTACTAAAAACGTAATCAAAGGTACTAGCACCAAACCAGATAAGTTCCACGTTGCAAAAACTTTACTTTCATATGAGCCCGTGGTAGAGAAAATAAATAAATTAAGTGGTTGTTACGCTGAAAAAATAACTGTTTATAGCAATCATCCTGGTGAATCTTTGAAAAAAGCAAGAAGACGTATAAAGCGCATATCAAAAAGTAGAAAAAAAACTTATGTATACGCTTATTATAACGAACCTGACCATGCACTTCATAAAAATGGAACGGATAGTATGATTGTGAAAGATTATTTAAAGCACATAAATGACGAGTTCGAAAAATTATGTTCGTCTTTAAAGAACACTCTAATAATAGCAATCGCGGATCATGGCCACATAAACGTTGAATATATAAACATAAGCGATTATCCACGTTTGAGCAAAATGATTATTGGAAAGTTAGCAATTGATGACCGGGCCACCTCTTTTAGAGTGAAAAAAGGATATTTAAAAGAGTTTCCTTTACAACTAAAAAAGGTGTTAAAAGATGATTTTATCATCATGAGTAAAAATGATGTTATTGAAAAAAAGTTATATGGAAGCGACAAGGAAAACGCGTATTTTCGCGATGGTTTAGGGGATTACTTCGCAATCGGGATAAGTAATAAGGCGATAAGGTACGACTCATCTTCAAATAATCACGTATCAGCGCATTCTGGATTAACTTTGGACGAAATGTTAGTCCCCGTTATCATGGTTAGTAAACCTTAGATTATGATATAATATTGTCATGAGGTATTACCATGAAAAAAGAAATAGAATATTTAAAAAAGTATTATAAGGGTAATTTAGATGATGCGATTAAAAGGCTAAAAGCAAACGAGCCCGTTCAATATATTGTCGGGAACGTTAATTTTTATGGTTATGAGTTAAACGTAAATAAAAATGTCCTTATTCCAAGAAGAGAAACGGAAGAATTGGTTGAAGAAGTAATAAAAAGAAGCAAAAGCTTTACCGCCCCAACGATAATTGACGTTGGAACGGGAAGTGGAGCTATTGCTATAAGCTTGTCAAAAGAGTTAGCAACTCACGTCTACGCATCTGACATAAGTAAAAATGCCCTTGAGGTTGCTAAGTTAAACATAAACAAAACAAAATCAAACGTAAGCTTACTCGAAGGTGACATGCTATCACCTTACATAGATAAAAATATAAAGGTAGACATAATCGTTAGTAATCCTCCTTATATTAGCCGTGATGAAAAAATAGAAGACGTTGTTTATAATAATGAGCCTCATATAGCTTTATATGCTAAAAATAAAGGCTTAGAATTTTATGAAAGTATTTTAAAAGAAGCTAAGAAAATATTAAACACTAAATATTTAATCGCGTTTGAGATAGGTTATTTACAGGCTAATGATATAAAAGAATTAGCAAAAAAGTATTTGGGTAACGTGAAAGTCGAAATAAAAAAAGATTTGTCTGGTAAAAATAGAATGTTGTTCGTATATAATTTTTAAGTATCACCCATCTATTAATAGAGGGTGATTTTAAATGAAAAAAATAACGTTAATTATTTTGGCGGTTTTATCTTTATACACTTATGCTCGTAGTACGGAAAAAGAAAGTGTAAAAATACCAGACTCAGCAATTCGTTTTAGGGTACTTGCTAACAGCAATGATCCAAGAGACCAAAAAATAAAAGAAGACGTTAGGGATAAAATGCAAAAAGAGCTATATACTTTGCTTCAAAACACCAAAAACATAAAAGAGGCGCGTGGTTTAATTAACGATAACATGAACTCTTTTAAGAAAATATTAGATGAAGAAATGGATGGTAAAGAGTATTCTTACACGATTGATTATGGAATGCACGAATTTCCTTCTAAAACGTATAAAGGAATTACTTATGAAGCGGGAGAATATGAATCCTTACTTGTTACTTTAGGAGAGGGAAAAGGGGATAATTGGTGGTGTGTTTTATTTCCGCCGTTATGTTTGTTAGAAGCAGAAGAAACAACCAGCGATGATGTCGAATATAAATTCTTTGTAAAAGAACTAATTGAAAAATATTTTTAATGTAACTGTAATAAGATAATGTAGGAAGGTGATTTGCCATCGCTAACATTATATTAATTGCAGTTATATTAAGTATGGACGCTTTTACTTTAGCACTATCTTACGGAATAAATAAAATAAGTAAAAAAAGTATAATCATAACGGCCGTTACCGTTGGGTTATTTCATTTTTTTATGCCGTTACTAGGAAATTTTATAGGTGTTCCGCTTTTTGAATATACGATTATAAAGCCAAGGATAGTTTTATTTGTTGTGTTTTTAATATTATCAATAGATATGTTTATTCATTTTTTTGAAGAAGAGCCCAAGGTAAGACCCTTGAACGTAATTGGTATTATGTTTTTTGCGTTTTCCGTAAGTTTTGATAGTTTTTCGGTTGGAATCGGAATGCGATATTTATATGGTAACGTTTTATTATCGGTTAGTTTGTTCTGCATAATTAGTTTTTTATTTACGTTACTCGGATTCTTTTTGGGAAAGAGTCTATCAGAAAAAATAGGTAAATACGCCTTTTTAATTGGAAGCATAGTTTTATTCTTATATTCATTTACAATCTTGACATAAGGGGTAATTTGTGATAGTATATTAGACACTTAACAAAAGGGGGAATTGTTATGGCAATAAAACAAACATCAAGTAAGAAAAAAGAAGTGTTTACTAAAACAACCGCAATTATATTAGGTGCAACTCTAATTGGTACGATTGGTATAGCTGGTCTTACTAAGTTAACTAGAAGAACTAATAATGGTTTAGAGGGTGGAGAAACAACTACTAGTATTAGCCAAGAATTAGAAGTTGCGGGATTAGTACTTACCGAGGATTTCGACATTAATAGCGATGATGCAGTAAGAAAACGTGCTCAGGAAATATATGATTACTCTGAAAAAGAGCATGACGTTGATACCATTGTAAATATTATTTATTACGTTAATGGTGCGTATGATAAGATTATTTTCCCGGCTAGTGAAGATAAAGCTGCTTATGTTCAAAAGATAGTTCTTAGTTTATCTGAAATACTAGATGATAACCTTCTTGATGACGTCGAGGCCCAAAGAAACATGTTTTATAAAAACGAAAATGCTAATGTTACGCCTAAAGAAGATCAAGAAATATACGCGTACATGTTTATGGCAAGTACTAATACTAATCCTAACGCCGTTGATGTTTCAAAACAGGACGCATTACGTTTCGCTCAAATTGTAAACGAACAACTTGAGAACATTAAAAACGGAACGGTTGATAAATTTGAAACTACCGCGGACAAATACTATGATTTTTATAAACGTTTAAAAAATAGGACGGGTAAGGATGAGGAGTTTGAAATTAACGCTGGCTACTCAGCTGTATTATATAAAGACGTTGATTCTAAAAACATATTGGTTACTATGTTCTTAGATGATGCCAAGAATAAAGAATTAGATGAAAACTACGCTAATTCGTACTTAAATTTAATTTTGAATGACATTCAAACGAAGCTGGGTATAAACGTTCAGTCATTAATTGATAAAGCTATTGAAGAAGGAAATGCGGGAAATGATTTGCCTCCAGCTTATTCGGAGGAAGTTGATAAAAAAGATGAACAAGACGCTAATCAAAGGCCAGACTACGAGGAACACACTAATGAACCCATAGTGGTAGATAAAGGTGGCGACAAACTACCCGGTAGTAGTGGTAAGGAGGAACAAGTAAATGAGCCAACAACTTCTATTACCGAAGAGGAAATAGTGGCGGACGTTCCGAATGGTGGTTATCATGAAGAAGTTATTCCTGGTGGTGTTGAAATATCTTACACCGATGCTGATGATACCATTAAAAGGGCTAAAAAATAAAGTTTATTTAACACTAGAATGTAAATTCTAGTGTTTTTCTTTGACTATAAATGTAAATTATAATAAAATTATTTTAGAAGGTGAAGTTTATGCTTGTGAATGCCAATGAATTACTAAGGAAAGCTTCAAAGGAAGGATATGCTATTCCAGCTTATAACATAAATAACATGGAGTGGATAAAATACATTTTAGAAGCGTGTCAGGCTGATAAAAGCCCGGTTATTTTGGCGGTTACTTTGGGTACCATAAAATATTTTGGGGGATATAAAGTTGTGTTTAACGTTGTTAATTCGCTTATTAAGAGCTTAAACATTACTGTTCCAGTGGTGTTGCATCTTGACCATGCTCATAATTTTAATGAGTGTAAGATGGCCATTGATAGTGGCTTTACTTCCGTTATGTTTGATGGCTCTAGTTTAGATTTTGAAACAAACGTTAAAATTACTAACGAGGTTATAGAGTATGCTAAGGCTCATAACGTAAGTGTTGAGGCTGAATTAGGTAGTTTAGCTGGTGAAGGCCATACGGACCTACAAGAAGCACAATGGTTTGTGTCCCAAACGAACGTTGATTTTTTAGCGCCCTCAATTGGTAATCGTCATGGTTTTTATCGTGGTGAAGTTAAATTGGATTTTGATTTGTTAGGCGCAATATGTAAGGCCGTTAAAGTTCCTTTGGTACTTCACGGGGCTAGCTTTCTTGATGAAAATAAAATTAAGACCGCTATTTTTTGCGGTGTTGCTAAAATAAATATTAATACTGATTTACAATATTCGTGGTCTTTAAAAGTTAAGGAGTACCTGAAAACCAATCCGGATGTTTATGACCCTAGATTAATAATTTCTTCGGGAGAAGAGGCCATAAAAAACAGAGTGCGTTATAATAATAATTTATTTGGGTCTAAAAATCATGAGAATTAGGCACATATTCATGTTTTTTTAATAAAATACAGTAGATATGGAGGAGTAAAATGCACAAGATAATAATTGAAGGTGGAAATAAATTAAGTGGAGAAGTAAAGATAAGTGGTTCTAAGAATGCGGCTGTTGCCCTTGTGCCAGCAGCAGTTTTATGTGATGAAGAAGTTACGATTGCTAACGTGCCAAACATATCTGACATTGATGCGTTAGATGAAATTTTAAGTCATCTTGGTGCTACCGTTTCGCGGGATTGTGACGTAATTAAGATTGATGCATCTAAAATAGAAAACAAGTTAATACCAGAAAAGATTTCAAAGAAATTAAGAGCTTCTTATTATTTCATGGGAGCACTTTTAAGTAGGTTTAAAAAAGTTGAAATGTATTTTCCTGGCGGATGTTCAATTGGTGCCAGACCAATTAATTTACACCTTAAGGGATTTGAAGCGTTAGGGGCAAAAGTAAAAGAAAAGGATAACATGTTCGTCATTACCGCGGACAAGTTAAAGGGTGCTAAAATAAATCTTGATTTTGCTTCGGTTGGGGCGACGATTAACCTAATGCTTGCAGCGGTTAAAGCGGAAGGAACAACCATAATTTCTAACGCAGCAAAAGAACCGCACATTGTTAATGTTGCAACGTTTTTAAATAACATGGGAGCTAAAATAAGTGGTGCTGGTACAAGCGAAATAAAAATTGTTGGTGTAAAACATTTGCGTGCTTGTTTTCATGAGGTGGTTCCAGATTACATAGAAACGGGTACTTACATGATTTTAGCAAGTGCCATGGCAAAGAACATGATAATTAAAAATGTTATTCCTGACCACGTGGAAGCACTTATATCAAAGCTTGATGAAATGGGGGTTCCGATGGAAATTGGGGTTGATTACATTAAGATTTCCTCACCTGATAAGCTTAATTGTACCAACATAAAAACGCAGGTATATCCCGGGTTTCCTACGGACTTACAGCAACCCATGGCGACGCTTTTAAACCAAGCTCATGGTAAGTCAGTAATTGAAGAGACCATCTGGGAAAATCGCTTTTTAAATCTTTTTGAGCTTAATAAAATGGGGGCAACCACAGAGCTTTTGACAACCGAGAAAGCGATTATTTTTGGACCCTGTAAACTGCACGGGAAGGTGGTTAACGCAACCGATTTAAGAGCTGGTGCTTCACTTGTTATTGCTGGATTAATTGCGGACGGAAAAACAATCATTAAAAACGCTGACTACATTTTAAGAGGATATGAAAATATCATTGAAAAATTAAGTAGGGTTGGTGCTAAAATTTCACTTGAAGAAATAGAATAGTATTGAGTTAAATACTATTTTTATTTTGGGGTGAAAAACGTGAAAAGAAGATATAAATTACTTATTGGTTTGGCCGTTTGCGGACTTATTTTACTCGTAATATTTTTTATTACCAAAGATAGAAAGATATATTATTTATCGCTTGGGGATTCTCTTGCCGCTGGTCAAACTCCTTATAATACAATTTCCGATAGCTATGGTGATTATGTTGCCCAGTACCTCATGGATAAAGAGGTTTTGGAGTTTTATACCAAGGGATACAGCAAGAGCGGATACCGATCAGTAGACATGTTAAATGATTTAAAGGCAAATAAAGAAATAGAAGTGGATGGTAAAAAAATAACCATTAAAAACGCACTTATAAAAGCAGATTTAGTTACGGTGAGTGTTGGCGCAAATGATTTGTTTTATAAACTTAACGTTGGCCGCGAGTTTGATTTAGAACAATTTGACGACATATATACTTACGTAGATGAAGCCATAATTGACGTTGATAAGTATTTATATGAACTTAGAAAGGCTTGTAAAGAACAAATCATGGTACTTGGTTTTTATAATCCGTTTACTAATTTTTCTTCTAGTTTAGCTAACACCGTTGAACCGGTAATTGAATATGCTAATACCAGGATGGAAAGCATCGTAAAAAAGTATGACATGACCTTCGTTGACATTCACAACACTTTTTTAGCAAATGATAATTACCTTCCTTCCAAAATGGAAATCCATCCCACCAAGGATGGTTATCGGGCGATATCGAAGCACATAATAAACCTTATTGATGAAAAAATGCTTGCAAAATAGTTTTTCTCCTGATATAATATAGTGGATTTTATATCTATGACTAAATGTTAGTCATGGCGAAAGGAGATTTGAAAAAATGCCTAAGAAGGAAAGTATTTATAAAGAGGCTACCGTTACTTGTACTTGCGGAAATACTTTTAAAACTAAATCTACTAAGGATAAAATTCACGTAGAGGTTTGTTCAAAGTGTCACCCGTTTTATACTGGTCAAGCAACCATGCAGTCTAAAACTGGTCGTGCGGAAAAGTTTAACCAAAAGTATGGTTTAAAAGCCAATATATCAAAATAATTGGTAAAAAGCATTGACATTTACATTTAGAAAGTGTTATATTATTTAAGCTGATTAGTTAAGTCTTGCTATCTTTGGTAAGACTTAAAAATATATCATTAATGAAACACCAGGTAGTGTGTTAAGAAAGGAGTAGAAATTATGCCTACAATTAACCAAATTCTTCGTCACGGAAGAAAGAATAAGAAGCGTAAACCAAAAGCACCGGTTTTACTTGTTAGAACTAACACTCTAAAGAAGAAAAACGTTGCTGCTAACTCTCCACAAAAACGTGGGGTATGTACTCGTGTTGGGACGATGACGCCAAAGAAGCCAAACTCAGCGTTACGTAAGTATGCGCGTGTACGTTTAAGTAATGGTTACGAAGTTACCGCTTACATTCCAGGACAAGGACATAACTTACAAGAGCACAGTGTGGTATTAATCCGCGGTGGGCGTGTAAAAGACCTTATCGGTGTACGTTATCACATTATAAGAGGTACTTTAGATACTGCTGGCGTTGCTGACCGTAAGCAAGGAAGAAGTAAGTATGGTGCTAAAAAGCCAAAAAAATAAGGATAAATACATGATAGTAAAGGAGGAAAAATATGCGTAAGAGACGTGCTGAAAAAAGAGACGTTTTACCAGATCCAATATATAACTCAAAGGTTATAACAAAATTAATAAACCAAATAATGTTAGATGGTAAACGTGGTAAAGCAGAAACTATCGTTTATGATGCGTTTGATATGATTCATGAAAGAACAGGAGAAAACGCAAATGACGTTTTTAAAAAAGCCATGGAAAATGTTACTCCAGCTTTAGAAGTAAAGGCTCGCCGTGTTGGTGGTGCTAACTACCAAGTGCCAGTTGAGGTAAACCCGGTAAGAGCTCAAGCTTTAGCACTTCGTTGGATTGTTAACGCATCACGTTCTCGTGGTGGAAAAACGATGGCGGAAAAATTAGCAAATGAATTAATTGATGCTTCTAATGGAACTGGAGCAGCGGTTAAGAAGAAAGATGATACCCACAGAATGGCAGAAGCTAATAAAGCGTTTGCACACTATCGTTGGTAGGAAAGGATAATAGTATATGGCTCGTGAATATTCATTAGAAAACACTCGTAACATTGGTATTATGGCTCACGTTGACGCTGGAAAAACAACGTGTACCGAGCGTGTTTTATTCCATACTCACAAGATTCATAAGATTGGTGAAACCCATGACGGAGCTTCCCAAATGGACTGGATGGATCAGGAAAAAGAGCGTGGTATTACCATTACATCAGCAGCTACTACCGCTTATTGGAAGGGACACAGATTAAACATCATTGATACTCCGGGACACGTGGATTTTACGATTGAAGTTACCAGGTCTTTAAGGGTATTAGATGGTGCGGTTACGGTATTGGATTCTCAAAACGGAGTTGAACCTCAAACCGAAAACGTATGGCGTCAGGCAACTGAAATGCACGTACCAAGACTTGTTTTCTCTAATAAGATGGACAAGATGGGGGCTGATTTTGATGCCAGTGTTAAGAGTATTAAAACTCGTTTAGGTGTTAAAGCAACACCAATACAATGGCCAATTGGGGCTGAAGCTGATTTTAACGGAATAATAGATTTGGTTACCATGAAGGCTTACCAATATGATGGCAAACCAGAAGAAAATCCGGTTGAAATCGAAATTCCAGCAGATTTAAAGGAAATAGCAGAAGCTAAAAGAACTGAGATGATTGAAGATGCGGCTGAGTTTGATGAAGAATTAATGGAAAAATATTTGGAAGGCTCAGATATTTCCGTTGATTTAATTAAACGTGCGATAAGAAAAGGAACAATTGCGGTTAAAATGTTCCCGATGATGTGCGGAACGGCGCTAGGAAACAAAGGTGTTAAGCTAATGCTTGACGCGGTTGTTGATTATTTACCAGCACCAACTGACATTCCTTCGATTAAAGGACACGACGCAAATGATAATTTAGTTGAAAGACATTCGTCTGATAGTGAACCTTTTGCGGCTTTAGCATTTAAGATAATGACTGATCCGTTCGTTGGTAAGTTATCGTTCTTTAGGGTTTATTCAGGAACTTT
The DNA here is from genome assembly GCA_946500425.1 of uncultured Mollicutes bacterium. Taxonomy (GTDB): domain Bacteria; phylum Bacillota_I; class Bacilli_A; order RF39; family UBA660; genus Aphodocola. Next base: position 56,072 of record CAMMVQ010000005.1, read on the forward strand.
GAAGAGTGGTTCATACGTTCTTAACGCCAATAAAAACATAAAAGAAAGAATCGGTCGTATATTACAGATGCACGCTAATAATCGTACTGAAATACAAGAAGTATACGCAGGAGATATAGCGGCAGCCGTAGGTCTTAAAAACACGACTACCGGTGATACTTTATGTGATGAAAAACATCCGGTAGTATTAGAAAAGATGGTTATCCCAGAACCAGTTATCTCAATTGCAATTGAGCCAAAAAGTAAGGGTGACCAAGAAAAAATGTCTACCGCTTTACAGAAACTAGCTGAAGAAGACCCAACCTTTAGAGCAGAATCTGATCAAGAATCAGGACAAACGGTTATTTCTGGTATGGGTGAACTTCACTTGGACGTATTAGTAGACAGAATGAGAAGAGAGTTTGGCGTTGAAGCAAACGTTGGTAAACCACAAGTTGCTTATCGCGAAACATTAACTCAAAGTGGTGATTGTGAAGGTAAGTACATTAAGCAATCAGGTGGACGCGGACAATACGGACACGTTTGGGTTAAGTTTGAACCTAATAAAGATAAGGGATATGAATTCGTTGATGCTATCGTTGGTGGTGTTGTTCCTCGTGAATATATCCCGGTAGTAGACAAAGGTTTACAAGAAGCTATGAAAACTGGTGTTCTTGCAGGATATCCTATGATAGACGTTAAAGCAACGTTATTTGATGGTTCTTACCATGACGTTGACTCTAACGAAATGGCGTTTAAGGTAGCGGCATCATTAGCTTTAAAAGAAGCTAAAAACAAATGTAAACCAGTTCTTTTGGAACCAATTATGAAGGTAGAAATAACCGTTCCAGAAGAATACATGGGTAACGTTATGGGAGATATTACTTCTCGTCGTGGACGTCCTATGGGTCAAGAATCACAAGGTAACGCTCTTAAGATTATGGCTTACGTACCTTTATCAGAAATGTTTGGATACGCAACCAACTTAAGGTCTAATACCCAAGGTCGTGGAACGTTTATAATGTTCTTTGATCATTACGAAGAAGTACCAAAGAGTATTTCAGAAGACATCATTAAGAAAAATGGTGGACAATAATAAATAATCCTAAGGGAAAATGCTTGATATTTTCCCTTAGATTAGATAAAATAGATATGTAATTTATATAGGGAGGAAATTAATTATGGCAAAAGAAAAATTTGATCGTTCAAAGCCACACGTTAATATTGGTACCATCGGACACGTTGACCATGGTAAAACAACATTAACTGCTGCAATTACTAAAAGATTAGCAGAAAAAGGTATGGCAAAATTTGAAGATTATGCAGATATTGATAAGGCACCAGAAGAAAGAGAACGTGGTATAACTATTAATACTGCACACGTTGAGTATGAAACTGAAAAACGTCACTATGCTCACGTTGACTGCCCAGGACACGCTGATTATGTTAAAAACATGATTACAGGTGCTGCTCAAATGGACGGAGCAATCCTAGTTTTAGCTGCAACTGATGGTCCTATGGCACAAACCAAAGAACACATCTTACTTGCAAGACAAGTTGGTGTTCCAAGAATCGTTGTATTCATGAACAAATGTGACATGGTAGACGATCCTGAAATGCTTGACTTAGTTGAGATGGACGTTCGTGAATTATTAAACAAATATGAATACGATGGAGATAACACTCCAGTTATTCGTGGATCAGCTTTAAAAGCACTTGAAGGAGATCCTAAATGGGAAGAAAAGATTGATGAATTAATGGATGCTGTTGATGAATGGATTCCTACTCCAGAAAGAGATAACACAAAACCATTCTTAATGTCAATCGAAGACGTATTTACAATTACTGGTCGTGGAACCGTTGTTACCGGACGTGTTGAACGTGGACAACTAAAACTTAACGACGAAGTTGAAATCGTTGGTTTAAAAGAAACTCAAAAAACCGTTGTTACTGGTATCGAAATGTTCCGTAAGCAATTAGACTTTGCTGAGGCAGGAGATAACGCTGGTGTATTATTACGTGGTATTTCACGTGAACAAGTACAACGTGGTCAAGTACTTGCAAAACCAGGAACTGTTACTCCACATACTAAGTTTGAAGCTCAAGTTTACGTATTAAGTAAAGAAGAAGGCGGAAGACATACTCCATTCTTCTCAAATTACAGACCACAGTTCTACTTCAGAACAACTGACGTAACTGGTGTTGTAACATTACCAGAAGGTATTGAAATGGTTATGCCAGGTGATAACGTTAGCATGACAGTTGAATTAATCGCTCCAATCGCTTTGGAAAACGGAACTAAGTTCTCTATTCGTGAAGGTGGACGTACTGTTGGTGCTGGTACTGTTACTAAGATTGATGCTTAATAATTGTATTTAAAAGACACTATAAATGGACTGCACCCCATAGAGTAGACATCAAATAAAAAGCAGTTCAATAAAAATG
>CAMMVQ010000006.1 GCA_946500425.1 uncultured Mollicutes bacterium
AAATCTTTTTAGGATTTTTCAAAAAAATGTCTTGACTTCTTATAGTTAGTCACTTATAACATTATACCATAATTACCATAAAGACAAAACAATAAAGTAAACTTTAGCATGATACCATTAAGTTTTTACACACAAAAAAACCTGCGTTAAATATCGCAAGGCTTCTTTTTACTTTTTTTATCATCAATTACCATGTAAATAACCATTAAAATAACTCCTAATGTTATTGCTACGTCCGCTAAATTAAACACCGGAAATGAATAACTAAAGAATTTTAAAGAAACGTAATCTATTACTACCCCCCTTAGTATTCGGTCGGCAAGATTACCAAAAATCCCACCAAAAAGGAGCCCGAAAGAAAAATCTTTTATCAAGTTACTTTTTTCCTTTAAAACGTAATCTTTGTAAAACAAATAAAACAAAAAAACGGTTAGTAAAATAGAAATCATAATTATTAACGTTTTACTATCGTTAAACAGGCTGAATGCTACCCCGGTATTTTCAGCGTAAGTTAACGAAAGAAAGCCAGGTATAACCGGAACATAATTTAAATTTTGAACCACTATTAGTTTTATTATTTGGTCTAACAAAAACACCACAACGCTTATTATTAATACTTTTTTCTTCATCTAATCACCCAGTTTTTAATACAAAAGTAAAACAAGTACGGCCGCTAAAAAGTTTTGAATGAAATGCATCGACATTGATACGAAAATATTTTTAGAATCAGCGTACGCTTTCGCTAAACACATTCCAAGCGCAGAATACTGAAAAACGTAAAGGAAATCAGCGTACGACGTAAATTTATCGATTACGTGAAGACTGCCGAACAAAACGCCACTTATTACGACGAACAACGTTTTATTCGTAAATAACTTAGAAAGTGATAGTCTAAAAACACTTTCCTCAACAAACGGCGCATATATGGTTGATAAAACAAGCGTAGCAACCGGAATCTTCTTAAACATCGCGTTAATTAAAGCCTGATTGGTTGAAGTTTGTCCGTTATTTATAAAAACGATTGGTATGGCAACCACCAACATAACGCCAAGCATGATTAAGTATCTTTTTATGATAAATGGTAAATACACCTTAAAATTACTAACAAAAATTTTAAAACTACGCCATAGTTCTTTATGGTATAAAAGTAAAACACTCAATAAAATAACCAGGTATAAAACGTAACTTGGAACCTTACTCATAAAACTAAACCTAGGCAAAACAAAGGTTATGAAAATAAATGCCAAAACCGCTATAACGGCCTTTATAACCGTTGGGGCGTTTTGCTTTTCATCCTTCATCAAAGGAAGCTTATTTGTTTTTTTATCTCCGATTGAAGAAAGAAAAACAAACCCAAATATTCCAGGGATAATTGGTTCTAAAAAAAGCCATATACTTGCTATAATAACTTTTATTTTGTTTTCTTTTAAATGATTTATATCCTTTTTGGACTCACCATACAAAACAAAGGCAAAACCAAGCCCAATTAAAAGCATGAATACACTTGCTAAAACCTCATCGTTAAACTTAGTGAAGAAAACGTAATAAACAAGCATAAAAACAACGTAAATAATTTCTAATAAACAAGCTAACTTTAAATAGTTTCTTTTATCTTTCATGTTTCCTCCAGCACTATAATCTAAAATAAATCATTAAAATCAATGTCACCTGAAACGGCCGGGCCAACGTAATTTATGTCCTTACTAAACGCTATAATGGCCGCAAAAACAGGATTTATAAGCCAAAGGCCAATACCAAAACCAACACTTTGTCCAAATGACTTAGCGATTTTAATACTATAAGAAATAGTAAACAAAAGAAGCGCAATACTTCCTAATATTGGTACGGCACCGAGCAAGAAAAAGAAAATATAATACCATTTATAACCCGCAACTTCTAACATTACAACCATGTTGTAAATTGGAATCAAAGCCGCCCATCCTGGTTTTCCAGCCTTTTCAAATAACCGCCAATTAACAATTATCAAAAATACGTATATTCCTAATAAAAACACTCCAAAAGTAGCCAACATGCCCATAAGCATTACAAATAATCCATCCATAACACCATCTCCTTATCATAATATTAGTATAACACAGTTTTATAAATTTCTACTAACTAAAATAACGTCAGTACCAATTTTTTTAATCTGTTGCCAAGTTATGGCCACCTCGTCTTTACCACGTAACATACTCATAAGTCCCTTACGGTCATAAACAATCATCTTCATTATGTTACCAGTATTATTAGAAATTTCAACGTCGACTACATTTCCTATTTTTTCGCCACTTACAACGTCAACTACGTCTTTATTTTGTAATTCAGATAAGCGCATAAGTAAATCACCAGTTAATTATATGTTTTTTATGAATAAAAAAGGACCTTTGCTAACATCACATAACTAGAAAGTTATGAAAGGATGATACAAAATAGCAAAACATAAAGTTGAAATAACCGGAATAAACACAAATGACATAAAAGTACTTTCCAAAGAAGAAATGACGGAACTTTTTATCAGGTATAAAAATCATAATGACAATCACGCAAGAGAGCTAATTGCCGAAGGAAACCTAAAACTTGTACTGTCAATTTTAAGAAAATACCAAAACAGAACCGATAACATGGACGATTTGTTTCAAATTGGGTGCGTTGGTTTGATGAAAGCGATAGATAACTTTGACTTGGCACATGAAGTTAAGTTTTCAACCTACGCGGTACCACTTATATTAGGTGAAATAAGGAGGTATTTAAGAGATAATAGTAACATTAGAATATCAAGGAGCATAAAGGATTTAGCTTACAAAATACTAAAACTAAAAGAAGAATACTTCGTTGAAACCGGAAAAGAACTAACCAACAAAGAAGTAGCAGACAAATTAGAAGTAACCGAAATAGACGTAATAATAGCACTTGATGCCATGCATGACCCAATAAGTATGTTTGAGCCCATTTATAATAATGGAGGTGACACCATCTACTTAGAAGACCAAATAGAGTCAAAAAATGAAAAAAGCACCAACTGGGACATAATGATTTCTTTAAATGGTGCGATTAACGAATTAAAGGAAAAGGAAAAGCAAATCATAACCGAAAGATTTTTAATTGGAAAAACCCAAATGGAAATAGCAGAAGAAATAGGAATTAGTCAAGCACAGGTATCAAGGTTAGAAAAAGGCGGAATAGAAAATATAAAAAGAAAAATAATGTAAAAAGAAAAGAACCAAAAATGGTTCTTTTTTTAGTGGTATAAAGGAGTAAGTAGTGTTTTTTGAGTGTATAAGTAGTAGTTAGAAGTACCACTATTCCTAACTACATTTTAATTATATAAGTTAAATATTAAATTTCCATGTCAAAATTATTAAAATTTATTAAAATGATGCAACTGGTAACCAAAAAATTATACTTAAACCCCCAATCTGATTATTTTCAGCATAGATTCTTCCTTGATGAGCACTAATTATCTGCTTACATATCGAAAGTCCCAATCCAGAAATCTTCCTTGAAGGATCAGTTGTATATAAAGGTTCAAAGATTCTTTTTAAATCCTTTTCGTTAGCAATACCCCCACCGTTATCAGCGATTTCTATTTTTACCATTCCGGCCTTAAAAACAGCACTTACGTTAATTACTCCCGGATGTCCCTTAAAGTGGGTAACACTGTTAGTTATAACGTTACTAAATACCCTTTTAATTTTTACTAAATCAACGTTAATTTGCTTACTATCACAATTACTTTTAACGATTAAATTTATCTTTTTATCCTTTAATTCATCCTGATAATCATCATTTATCATCTTAAATAAAGCTTCTATTGATATTCTTTCGTGTTTTAGTGTCTCTTTTATATTACAGCTTTGATAATCATCAAACTCCTCTAAAATACCCTTCATCATTAAAGCCTTATCATATATTTTATTTATGTAACTTTCTTTTTTTTCATTTGATAAATTACTGGTTTTAAGTCTTGAAGCGTACCCTATTACCGATGTTAAAGGAGTTTTTATATCATGAGAAATAGAGGCTATTATCTGGTTTTGACTTTCTTTTTCTAATTCAAGCGCATCAACCAAATCAACGAAAGTATTTTGTATTTGTTGCATTTGTTTAGGCATCTTCCTTTTAAAAGGCCTTTTTCCAAAACGGTAATTATTAATATCCTTAGTTATCGTGTCAATCGGATCAATTATTTTTCTTGAGCTTACAAAAAACAAAATTATAACTAAAGAAGATACCAAGATTATTTCGTAAAAAATAAAGTTTTTAATCCTGCTACTTCCTGGCGTCATCTCAAACTTAGAGTAGATAAGTTCATAGTTTTCGTCTTCTATTTCAACGACGGTAGTGGAAGAAAAAAGCTTAGAATTATCATTACTATTTGAATAAATAACATCCCCGTCCAAGCTTCTTAAAGTAATGTTACCACCATTGTTTTTAACGTATAAACTCATTAATTCAGTTGCTTCCTCAAGTCCTTTACCTTCTACGCTACTAGCAATAACGTAAAGACTCTCACGGTTCATTTCTTTAGCTTCTGAAAAATCCGCGGTCATTTTATCTGATAGATAAAAACTATAGTACGAAAAAAGAAGTCCGGAATTAACCGCTAAAAGGATTACAACAAAAATAAAGATAATGGTCTTGCTAGAGAGTTTTTTCATTTTAGCACCTTAACAAATTTATATCCCATACCCCAAATGGTCTTAATGTATTTTTCATCTGGATCAAGTTTGTTTCTTAAACTCTTTATATTGACCGCAACCGTACCAATATCACCATAGTTATTTTTCCAAACACTTTGGTATATTTGATCCTTTGATAAAACTATTCCGGCGTTTTCCATCAAGTAACTTAAAAGTTCAAACTCCTTGGTTGATAACGTAACGGATTCATTATTTTTATAAACTTCAAAGCTTTCTTTATTTATTTTTATTTCCCCTATTTCTATTACGTTACTACTCTTTTTATGGTCGGTTCTCTCCTCCCTTCTTAAGTGTGCTTTTACGCGTGCAACTAACTCTTCGTTAATGAATGGTTTTGTTATGTAATCATCCGCACCAACTTCAAAGCCAATAAGCTTATCAACTAACTGTGTTTTAGCGGTTACAAATATAATCGGACATGACGTCAAGCTCCTTATTATCGCACACACTTCGGTTCCAGAAGTGTCGGGCATCATGATATCAAGTAATATCAAATCAAAGTTTTCGGACTTAACAAAAGAAATCGCTTCATTTCCACTATTAGCTATCTTTGTTTCGTATCCTTCATCTTCTAAAATGTCAGAAATAAGTTCAGCTATATCAATTTCATCATCAACAATTAAAATTTTTTCCATACTTAAGACCACCTTCACTTAACTTATTATACCATTTAAACATTTGTATGATAATTAAAAATTATTAAAAACACCACCAAAGGTGTTTTAATAATTTATGTTTTCATTTTCAAACGTCTTATCATCAATTAAAAGTTCATGAATTTCTTCTTCTGGATTGTTCAAATAGACGTCTTCTATCCTTTCAATCATACATTTTTGGGCCATGATAATGGAGTTTACTTTTTTGGTTGCTAAGTCAAGATCATCATTTACTACCACGTAATTATACTTAGATATTTCGTTTATTTCTTTATAAGCCTTCTTAAAGCGTTCAATTATTTTATCATGCGTTTCCGTACCCCTTTTCTTAAGCCTTATGATTAAATCCCTCATCGTAGGAGGCATGATAAAAATGAATATTGCTTCCTTAATCGTACGTTTTATTTTTAACGCTCCTTGAACTTCTATTACCAAGATAACGTCAATACCATTATTTAAGTATTCATTAATTTTATCTCTAGGTGTTCCGTAATAATCATTATTATATAAGGCGTACTCTAAAAACCTATTTTCCTTTATCCGCTTTTCAAACTCTTCTTTGTTTATAAAAAAATAATTTATGCCGTTTTCCTCGCCTTTTCTGGGTTTTCTTGTCGTACAAGAAATAGATACCCAAAAATTATTATTATACTCTTTTAGTCTTTCACAAATTGAATCTTTCCCAGAACCAGATGGTCCAGACAAAACGATTAAACTTCCCTTGGTATTTGTTTTTAATATATTACTCACGGTCGTTCCTCCTTAACAAAAAAAGACCATTTTTGGCCTTATTGACATTTTCCTTCTCCGGGATTAGCACCTTTTTTATAAGTTTCACCAACTAACTCACAAGATGTTTTAGTAATAGAATCCTTTAAGTATCCTCCAAACACCTTTATTAAACTAACCGCTATAACGGTTACTAATGCTATTATCAAAACGTACTCAACTAAAGCTTGACCACTCTTACCTATGTTTTTCATAATCTCACACCCTTATTTTATACTAATTATAGTTTACCATTTCAATCATTCGTTGTCAATGTCATTTATTTAAAATAGTATCATATTTACTTACATTTTAATTACTTTTATGATATTATGAAATTGGTGATTATAATGTTAAAATTTAGTGGTTTTGATATAGAAGTTGCTGATAACTTCGTTAAAAGATTCAAAGGATTAATGTTTAAAAAGAATGTTACTCACGGACTTTTATTTAAAAATTGCCGTTCGATTCATACCTTTTTCATGAAAGAGCCAATCGACGTTGTTGCGACTGATAAAAATGATAATATAATTAAAGCGTATAAAAGCGTCAACCCATGGAAAATATTAATTGCTCCGAAACCTACCAAAAACATATATGAATTACCAAAAAACACTTTAAAGTAGTGTTTTTTATTATGCTTTAATTCTCTAATAATAAAGATTAAATTATTTTATGTTAATGTGTTTTTGTATTATCAAATCATCATATATTAATTTGATTAATTAATAATATATCCTTATTCTTTTTTTGAATAGCGTTAAATAGTCTTTGGGGATTTTTTAAAGGCGCATACATAATAACAAACGGTTTCTTAGGAATAATCATGTCTAGATTTTTTTGAAAAAGGATAAAATCAATCTTATTACAATCATATTTTAAAGTCATAACATTACTAAAATCTAACATACCATTCTCCTCAGCCGTTAAAGCACCTTCTTTACACGTTTTCTTTTCTTTCCAATACGTCCCAATAAAAATAAACAAAAATGCCAAAGGAACAAAAAGAAAACACCCAAAATCTCTGATGGTATTTTAATGTTTTTTTCGTAATCAGCCACCGACAAATTTAAACCAATAATTATACAAATACTAAAAAAAGTTAAAAATATAATTAAGAAAAGGAATATCACGTAAAATACTTATCCTTTAACCTTTTTATCAGGATGTTTTTTAATTCTTTTTTCATCAAAAAAGCTTCGTTAATTTGGTTATAAATCTTAAAAAAAACTACCCGTAATATTATAATTGAACTTCATGATAACACTCCCACTTTACATTTCATACAAAAAGTATAACATAAAAAGTCATTTTAAATTAAAAAAATAGATTTTTATTTAATTCACTTTTTCTTAAAACAATAATACAGTTTAAGTTTCGTTTGCAACATAAAATAAAACGAACTGGAGGTGAAAAAATGAACGCTAACAACAAAAAAGATAACTCATGTTTATGCCGCGTGATAAATTGTCTTTCTGATAAATCAAAGTGCCCTATCTGTCCTACTGGTCCGACCGGTCCTCAAGGTGTAACTGGTCCTACTGGTGCTACAGGGGCTACTGGTCCTCAAGGTGTAACTGGTCCTACTGGCGCCACAGGGGCTACTGGTCCTCAAGGTGTAACTGGTCCTACTGGCGCTACAGGGGCTACCGGACCGGCAGGATCATCAAATCCTGCGTCATGTTCATGTGTTACTCAGATGAGAAACATAATAGAGCAAATAATCGCGCTATATCCAAACGATAATTTAATCGTTGCAATGGAAAGCGGTGATAACGCTAGTGGAAGACCAGGGGCATTACTACCCGGACCGAACAGTAATCCTGATGCCGGATTATTTCAATTAGTCAATAATCAAGGTGCACCAGAAGAAGCACTATCCATTTGCAGAATAGTTTCAATCGCAATTACAAGTAGTACGTATAACGATGCAATTACCTACTTACCAGCACCAATTCCTAATCCAACCGGCTGTGATGCAAATTGTGAAGCCGCAGTAAGGAGTTATGTTCCGGTTGGAACAACTAGCGTAAGTATTAAAGCCGGCGGACAAACCGTTGCTCAAGGAACCGTCCTTAAAAACGAATACGGTATTTTAGTCATAACCGGAAACAACAATAGTAATCCTACCTTTGTTTCAACATGTAAAGCCGAAATAATAAACAAATAGAAAAAACATTTAGCTTTTAATTAAGCTAAATGTTTTTATTTTGATATTGCTTTAACGTAATATCTTTCTTTACCGCCCTTAGTACAAGTAACAAGTGTAACTATTCTATCCGTATCATTATCAGGTTGTGCTAAATAACTTGGGTCATCAGAACTCGTAACACCATACTCGTAAACGTAATAGTCTACCGACCGACCGGCAAGATCAGTTATGGTAACGATGTCATTCTCTACCAATCTATTTATTTTTATAAAGAAGTTGCCCTTCATAAAATTATGACCCCCAATCGCAACGTTTCCCGGAGTATTTAAATCAGGGCCAGAAATCTTAACGGCAGATGTGTTATATGCGTTTTTAGTATTTTCTTTTAAAATTGGTTGATATATGTTTATCTTTTTAATTCTTATTTTACCTATAACGGTATAATTTATTCCGTTATAGGTAGCTTGAACCTCTGTTACTGGTTCCTCTTCTTTTTTGTTTTCTTCAATTTGTTCGTCAACCTGTTTTATTATCTCAGAAGAAAGTTCTTCTCTTTTTCTTTCTCTAAAATCACTATATATGTACATAAAAACAAAAATGTATAGTAAAATAACAAGTAAAACGATTATAACGTTAAACACCTTAACTTTGTTTATTCTATCAATTAACTTTTTCATATTATCACCTATACCTTAATAAATGGTTTTAAAACATCATATCCGAAGAAATAAACAACAAGTCCTAAGACTACTAAAATAACCAAAGAAACATAAATTACCATCATAAATTTATCCTTTGTTTTTTTAGTAACATTTTTATCTTCAGAAACATCTATCATTTGAGAATCATTCATTTAAAACACCCTCGCTTTCATTTTTACCATTATCAACATAAATAACCTTTCCATCATAATTATAATACTCATTTTTAAGTATTATATAATTATCATGTGCTTCATAATCCATCTTAAAAGAAGCAAGGTTTATCTCGGACATTGATTCCGTTGTAATAAGTAAATCATCAAGGTCCGTTGAAGTTTTTATAACACCATAACTTGAATTAAATTCTACGTCGTTATAAAAAGTCTTATTAACCCTTTTTCCTTTAGAATTATAAAGAGCATACTTATTATCTTCTCTTACCGCATAAAAAACGTTCTGGGAATTTGCCACGGTATTCATTTTAGCGTTTGAAGGAGCCATCTTAACGTTTTCGTTTTTAAAATCAATTATTATTTTACCATTTTTATTAATGACACCATAACCTGATTCTTTCTTAGCGATGGCATCTCCATACTCATCAAATTCCCCCGCTTCTACGTAACGGTCCTCACTAATTAAACTACCATTTTCGTTTAAATATCCAAAGCTTCCATCACTAAAAGTTACAATAGCTATTCCGTTATTAAAGCCCTTATACATTCTAAAAGAGTCATCAATGGTTTTGAATACTTCTCCGTTTTTAACCATTACCACGGAATTTGTGTTTCTCCGATAATTATGAACGTTATAGCAAAAAACGTTTTCACCTTCAAAAGCATCATCTACTAATAATCCCTTATTTAACTGTTCTAATGACTTAGTACTGATAAACTCATACTCATAATCACTGTTAATTGCCTTTAAAACTCCGGCTTTAACCGAATGAATAGAAAGACTAGTATAATCATCCGACTCTACTAAAACCTTATTATTCTGTACGTACATATATTTTTTTGATCCATCGGAGTTAGTCTCATAAAAAACGTTGTTTTCTTCAGGTGTAATCTCATTTAAAGTGGGTGATGAAACAACGCTTCCATCTTCCATGTTTATTATTTGGGATGAAGAATTAACCTTTACAACCCCATACGCCGTAACGTCTTCATTAACAATAGAAGCCTTAAAATCAATGCTCTTATCATCACTGTCGGTTAATTTATACTTATATATTTCTTTACCTTCTTGGTTTATTATCCCAACTTCATTTCCTTTTGAATAAGCGTATACCGGATTCAAATAAGAAATGGTATCATATTCAAACTTAGCTTTTTCTTCTAAATCAGCACTTAGTATTCCATACTTAAGTCCACTTTTAGTAACTTTTGATGCTATTATGTCTTCACCAGCACGATAAATTGAAAAATAAGTTCCGGTAGGTGCTACTACCTTACCACCTTTATCTATTATAAGCGGTAAATTAGATGAATCCTTTACGATTGCATAACCTCTAACAAAATTTTCTCCATAAGAATATTTTGGATTAGCTATTTTTTTACCAGTGTAATCAATGTAGCCATATTTCTCGTTTTGAACTATCCTAATTGGCTGATTATCACTTGCATAGACCCTTAAATTATTTAAGGTATCACCTGTTCTTGTGATAAAGAACTCAAAACCAATTAACATTAAAATTATCACATAAAGCATTGCTTTATGCACTATTTTTCTTGTTTTAGCACTTTTAATGTTAAAGTCCTTAATTGAGGGTTTATATTCATCTAATTTTTCTTGAGAAGCTTCTATCTCCATACTTTTTTCACTACTAACGTGCTCTAATAAATTGTCTAGCTGGGTGCTTTCCTCCGGGTTTTTTGGGGTTTTATCTGGAATGTCAATAAAGTCAAGCATTTCTTCTATTTGGTTAGAAACTTCTTTATCAGCTTCAAAATCAAGCATTTCCGCATCTTCATTTATGCCTTCTACATCATCATCAAAACCAAGCGTTTCTACTTCTTCTTGCTGTTTTTTATCCATCATACCCCTCCTTCCCCTAGCTAACTATCTAAGATAATTTTATAATAATTATAAAGAAAACACAAGGAAGAATAAAAATATTTTAAAGTCTATGTAAAAAACATTGGAATATTTCCAATGCTTATGGCCTTATGGTTGGAGTTGGTCTATCGTCAAAAGCATATTGTTCATATTTGGTGTTTTTAGAAATAGATATACTAGTTATTTTATTAGTTTGTCCCGGATTCAAATCAAATGCATAAATTCCTATGTTCTCAACATTATCTGGTATGTATAGTTCTCCTTCTAAATCTTCACAAAGTTGGAAAGCCTGGTCACCTATCGTTCTTACACCATTCCCAAATGTTATCGAAGTTATTCTGGTAACCGAAAAAGCACTATCACCTATATTTATCACGCTATTCGGTATTACTAATGCTCCTGAAATTCCACTTGTCTCAAATGCAAAATCACCTATTTCTTCTAAATTTTCTGGCAATTTTAATTTCCCCTCTATTGTCTACTTTCACTTGAAAAAAAGCTAAATTGTAGTGTTACAATTGATGTGACACTAAAGAAAACAAGTGTAAATTCATCATTTTCAATTGATATTTATTTTATTTTTGGATATAATTTATTTAGAGAGGGCAACTACTAGTTGTTTTCCAATATGGTTATTGAAAAGCAGAGCTAGTTTTTAACAACTAACTCTGCTTTTCTTATTTATAGATAATAACCATTACGATTACTATTATAAGTAATATGATGATTAATTTAGGTGTAAACTTTATTTCAAACTTAAACCTCATAAACATCACCCGCTTTCTACTCTTTTTTCAAAGTCTAAAAAACGGAAAACAAAGCTAGTCTTTTGTTACCCTCATTTTAATTATTAAACATATATTTTAAAAAGCACTCGCTTGCAATAAAAAAAGAAAGACAATTTTGTCTTTCTATTCTTTAAACTCAAATATCATATCCATTATCTGAACCCTATCGCCAGGTTTAGCTCCCATTTCAACTAATTTTTCGTCAATCCCCATGGCTTTTAATTTTCTTGCAAACCTTCTTGCCCCCTCATCCGTAAACTTAGTCATCTTAAACAATTTTTCTACTTCTTTTCCTTTTACAACGTAAATGTCATTATCACGAACGATAGTAAATGGCTGTTCCTTTTTAAATTTATATAATACGTGTGATTCAAAAGTTTCTTCTTTAAATAAAGGTTCCTTTTCTACTTTATCTAATTCATTTGCTATCGCAACTAACGCTTTATCAACCCCTTCATTTTTTATTGCACTTATTTCATAAACCGGCAAGTTATACTTAGCTTTAAATCTCTTTAAATTTTCTTTAGCTTCTTCTAAATCCATTTTATTAGCAATAATAACTTGAGGTTTTTTTATTAGTTTCTCGTCAAAATCCTTTAGCTCTTTATTTATAATTTCATAATCTTCTAATGGGTCGCGTCCTTCTAGGCCACTCATGTCAATTATGTGTGCTATTACCCTGGTTCTTTGAACGTGTTTTAAAAACTTATCTCCTAAGCCTTCTCCCAAGGATGCGCCCTTAATTAATCCTGGTAAATCAGCCGCAACAAAAGTTCTTCCATCCTTAACTCTTACTACCCCTAAATTAGGAGTCAAAGTAGTAAAATGATATGCTGCTATCTTAGGTTTTGAAGCCGATATTTTAGATAGTAAAGTTGACTTTCCAACCGAAGGCATACCAACAAAACCAACGTCCGCAAGTAATCTTAATTCTACTTTTAAAGTCTTTTCTTCACCCGGTTCTCCTTTTTCAGAAAAATCAGGTGCTGGATTAGAAGGAGTTGCAAAAGCGGTGTTACCACGACCACCTCTTCCACCTTTTGCGACTACTACCTCGTCATTTTCCTTTGTTAAATCAGCAATTATAAAACCAGTATCCATATCTTTTATCGTTGTACCAACCGGAACTTTTATAATGACATCTTCGGCACCACGACCATTTTTATTCTTACCAGAACCATTAGCACCCTTAGGAGCCTTGATTAATTTATTATATCTTAAATCAAGTAACGTTCTAAGCCCTAAATCAGTTTTAAAGATAATGCTTGCGCCTTTTCCTCCGTTTCCACCAAAAGGTCCCCCGTCAGGAATAAACTTTTCTCTTCTAAAAGCGGTACAACCATCACCACCATTTCCTGCTTTAACTTTTATTATAACCTCATCAACAAACATTACTAACACCTCTTTTCATTTGCGGTTAGCCCTTAAAACTAGCTTCTAAATAATATATCGTCCGGTGCTCTTTAAAATAATTCTTTTCAAAATCCGTCATAACATTTTTAATTTTACGCTCATCGTTATGTAAATCTAAACTTACAACGTCAAATGAGTACCAGTATTTACTTAAACTTTCTAAAGCAGATGAAAACAATATCTTATTATCAGTCTTTAATATTATGTGCTTATGCTTTTTAAAAATTCTATCATATAACTTTAAATAGCCTTCATGGGTAAACCTTTTCTTCTCATCTTGTCTTTTTGGCCATGGTTCAGAAAAAGTTAGGTATATCGTATCTATTTCCTTACCAAAAAAGTTAGCAATTTCTTTAGCGTCCGCACAGATAAGTCTTAGGTTATCTATTTTATCATTTTTAATATTGTTTACCGCGGTTGCTGTTTGTGATTTATCAAGCTCCAATCCAACGTAGTTAACGTTAGGATGTTTTTTAGCCATTTCAATAATAAAACTTCCTCTTCCCATACCAAGTTCTAGACAAATCGGATTATTGTTGTTAAAAACCGTGTTCCATTTTCCTTTATACCGTTCTGGATTCTTAATAAGATACTTACTATTATCTAATATTTCATTAGCGTTTTTTACAACATTATAACGCATAATTTCACCTCACTTAAAGAATTTTATCATATTTTCTAAAAAAAACATAGTGCAAAAAAATAATTCTAACATAGTAGAATTATTTTTCGATGTAAACACTAACTTGTTTCTTATCTTTACCCTTACGTTCAAATTTAACATAACCTGTAATTAACGCATATAAAGTATGGTCTTTTCCCATTCCTACGTTTTTACCAGGATAAATTTTCGTTCCTCTTTGACGATAGATAATTGAACCTGCTGGAATTAGTTCTCCATCCGCTACTTTAGCACCTAATCTACGTCCAGCACTATCACGTCCGTTGTGGGTAGAACCTTGTGCTTTTACGTGTGCAAATAATTGGATTTGTAACTTAATCATAAGTTTTGCCTCCCATCTATAGAATTTTGATATTTTTTTCATAATCTCTTTCAAGTTCTTGTAACATTTCTTTCATGTTTTCAAAAATCTTGTTAATTACTTCATCTTGTTTTAACACTTGGGCATCTATTAAACCTTCCTTGTTAATCACCTTAACCGCATTTTCATCTAATTTAAGTGCCATGTTAAGGCTTGTTATAACAACCGAACTTACCGCAGCACAAACGATGTCCTTACCACGAACATCATATCCCGCATGCCCAGTTACTTTAAAACCCGTTATAAAGTTACCTTCGTAACTCATTTTCACTTTAATCATGATACGTTCCTTAACTAAGCATTAATTTTAGTAATCGTAAGCTTAGTGTATGGTTGACGGTGTCCTTGCTTCTTGTGAGAGCTTTTCTTTGGTAAATACTTAAAGATAACAATCTTCTTTTGTTTACCATGCTTTTCTACTTTAGCCTCTACGCTAGCACCCTTTACGTACGGAGTACCAACCTTGTTATCTACCATGATAACCTTATCAAAGGTATGAGTTTTTCCAGCTTCTTCATCTAACTTTTCAACGTAGATAACAGAGCCTTCTTCAACACGGTATTGCTTTCCACCAGTTTCAATAACTGCTTTCATAATTATTCCTCCTTCTCATATAATAGACTCACCATTAAGGTACATAATTGTTTGCTTTTAAACCTTTTCTGTGTGGTTGAAGAACAAGAAGTTCATTCAAACGTATTAATTCTAACATACTATAACGTATTAGTCAAATCTTTTTGCTAATATCTTATCTTCTAACACATAATGATTATCCTTTACGTAATAATGTTTTTTTTGCCTCATAAAGTTACATATTTTTCCTTTCTTAAGAAGCTTATACTTTTTAAAACGTACTTTCTTTTCATACCTTTCAAATAAGAAACGATTAAATAAATAAGGAATATTTTTATGGTATTCAATTAATTTTGACATTACAAAAAACATTATCATAACGTAGTTATACTCCAATTTCACCTTGGCGTTTAGCATTATAATAAACGTTAAGATAACCGTTAAAAAAGACACGTAATTAATTATTTTTAATGACTTTTTATACGGTAAAAACACGTTTAAAATAACTGATAACACCTTTGAACCATCAAGCGGATAAACGGGAAGAAGATTAAATAATAAGATTGCATAATGGTATTTTCTTATCATTAAAATGGTATCAAAATCAATTATGTTAGCGTGGTTTAAAAACAACATAACAAAATAAAATAAACTTTGAAAAAATATACCAGATAACGCTATTATGAGTTCTTCTTTAAAAGGTTTATCAATAACCTCGTCATAAGTTATGAAACCACCACATACACCAATTTCTATTTTCTCTATCTTCCAACCATAATAAAAAGATAATAACCCGTGTCCTATTTCATGAATTATTATTATCAAAAAAAACGAAATAACATCCCTAAAAAGTCCAGAAATAAAAGAAAGAAAAATAACAAAAATCAAAAAAGAAGAAACGTGTATCTTTTTAAATATACTCTTCATATGATAAATATTTATCATCCTTTTCAAATATCAAATATAATTCCTTGTTACTTTCTCCAACTAATTGTCCCTTATCTACGTAATCATATAATTTAACATCTACACTATTTAACTTACCATACGTTATACTAAGACCATTTTTATCCTGAATGGTAATTAAGTTATCATAAGTTTCATTCTTTTTTACCGCGGTTACAATTCCACCTTTTATTGCGGGAACCGAATAATTACTCGTAACCGTTAAAATGTATCCATTATTTTCTTTTTTAATATCATTATAAGTAATTGTCTCGTTAGATACCATTTTAGTTTTTTCATCAAAAGTGTTCTTAAAAGGAATAACATCTCCTAAATATTTATTATAAACATCATAAATACGAGCGAAAGAAATGGTGTTTTTATATACTATTTTTTTAAAGTTTTCTTTGTTATCATCACTTTGTTTTACGTAAATTAAGGCTCCTAAAAACAATATTATAACCAATAAAGCCTTAACAAACATCGTAAAACCAAACCTCCAAAGCAAGCTTGATTGTTTCTCTTCTTTTTTCTTGTTTTTCATTCTTCTTTTAAAATCTTCTTTTTTTTCCATCATGTGCATTCACCTATTTAAAAATATGAACGTTTTTTTCTTCTATTACTAATTATCTTTTTTAATCCAATAAAAATAAAGTACATAAAAGTAAAATAAATGGTGTTGATAGCTACCCCACCTAGTATTTTATTAAATAACAACAAAGGGTTTTGTGGCACGTATAAAAACGTAAACAAATAAAAAAATAAAACGTACGTTAATGATAAAACATAATACAAAAATAAGTTTTTAATAAAAAAGGCATCAGCGTTAGTTATTATCCTTGCCAAGTAACCAATAAATAAGAATATAAACCCGTCCAACACAATGGTGTTCATGTATGTTAAATCGTATATTATGCCAACAATAAAAAGAAGCAAATAATACTTGTTATCATCTATGTTAAACATGCTACCAATTAGTATTATGGCAATTATGAATAGCGGAAAAAAATTACTTAAAAGACTAGGAATAATTGACTCTAGAAAAAAAGAAATAACCATCAAGATAATTAGCAAAAAAATCATTTGTTTGTCACCACCGCAACAAAAAGTAAATCATCAAAATTAACGCCAGAAGTAACCCATATTGTCTTGGATAAACCATGGTCACTTACTTCTTCCTTACTTACCTCTCCTACGTATATTCCTTTGTATACTTCATTGTCATATCCCGCTAAAACCACCTTTTTACCAACCAAGCTATTTGTTTTAGCAACCACGTCAGTCACCTTAAACATTCCCTTAGAAACATCATAATCACTTAAAACACCAGATATATACGTTCCATCATTATCAATTAAAACCGATACCATGTTATTTTTATTAACACTAGTTAATAGTCTTACCTCGCTTATGTCTTTACCTGCCCTCGATATAAAACCAACTAATCCCGAAGGAGTAATAACCGGTAACCCCTTTTCGATGCCATCACCATAGCCCTTAGAAATGCCCACTTGATTTAAAAATGTTTTCGCAACCCGGTTAGTAACTTCCGCCGTAACGTACTTTTGGCTTACCTCTTTTAGACTTAAATTTTTTCTTAACTCGTTATTTTCTTTTTGTAAATAACTTATCTTTGAGTTTGACATTAAATCTTTAAATTCATCGTCATCATAAAGTTTATCAATAAAATACTCGTTCACCTTGCTAACCATGTTTTTTAAACCGGTTTCAATAAACAAAAAACGTCTATTAGATAACGCAAAAAATGATGAGATAAATAGTAAAAATATTAATATCACTATAAAAATCATCGTGTGTTTTTTTCTTTTGTTAGTTTTTCCATTTATGTTTTTTCTCATTTTTTCACCTGTTTAAAGCATTATTTTCATAAAAACTATAGTAGTTATTGTCTCCTATAATAATGTGGTCTATTACCGGAATTCCCTGTATTAATCCTATCTTCACTAATTGATTGGTAATGTTTATGTCTTCACTAGAAGGAATAACGTTTCCTGACGGATGATTATGAATGCATATTATGTACGCCGCCGAACATAAATACGCTTCTTTAAATATTTCTCTTGGGTGAACCAAACTTCTGTTTAAAGTCCCCTTAAATAAAAGTTTCTTATCAATTAACATTTTATTTTGGTTCAAGTAAAGACAGTAAAAATACTCCTGATTTAATCCCGCTAGCTCCGATTTAAAATGTCTATATATTTTTTCCGCGCTATTACACCTTAAATCTCTTTCTAACGCTTTACTTTCATAAACCCTTCTTCCAAGTTCGAGGGCCGCTAAAAACTCAATTGCCTTAACCGCTCCTATTCCGTTTATTTCAATTAGTTTACTTAATGATAATTTTTTTAAATCACTAACGTCATTTACGAGTTTTAGCACTTCAGAAGCCAAATACTTAGATGAAAAATCTCTCGTTCCAGTTTTTAAAATAATAGCAATTAAATCCTCGGTAGATAAGTTTCTAGCACCATACTTAACAAGTCTTTCCCTGGGCCTTTCATCAAGGGGAACCTCCTTTATCAAAACACTATTCATCTTTTACCACCAACTGTTCATAACAAGATAATATTTGGTTTTGAATTATCAAAAGTGATTTTTCATCATCGGTTGCGTCAAGTAATTTTTCATATTCATTTAAGTTTTGGATGAATTCGTCATTTTTAATTCTTATTTTCTCAATTGTTAATTTTAGTCCTTTAGCCTCATAAATATCCTTTATTTTTTGAGCGTTCTTTTGGCTTGTTGAGATTCCAACGTAAGCACTTATTTTTCCGTTTTCATTAATAAATATATATCTTTCAGCACCAGTTACCTTCTCGGCCATTTCTTCTTCAGAAGCATAAGTTCCATACTTAACAGCATATACCAAGTCATCTATGCTTGCCACTTGCTGCACCTCTAAGTTCTGGTATTGATCAAACGTAAGTTTTCCTAAAATCCCCCCTAAAACAAGTGCAACCAAAGCCCAAATAACGTTTTTTTTCATTATGCATCACCTAAATACATATTAAGACATCGAAGTAAAAATAAGTGTCGAAAAAAAGAAACCTAGCACTACATTTTAGGTTTCTTTTCTAATTTCTTTACCTTGTCTTTTTTATTAGAATACGTATCTAAAAATTCTTTATAATGTGACAGCATTATTTTACACCGGTGCTCATCATAACTTATTATAATGTTTTTATATTTTTCAAACCAGCTTACCGCGTAGCTTCCATCTAAAAAGGTAACGTTACTTTCTTTTGAAAACTTATTTATCGGAAGGCACAAAAACTCGGCTACCTTGTTCTCAAAACCTTCCGGCAAAACAAAGTTTTTTTGTCTTAAAAACTCATTATACTGCCTTCTTATCTCTAAAGTATCTTTAGTTTCCTCCAAAAAAAGCTGCTCAAAATTCTGATAAAACCAAGTACTCATTACCATCCCGTTATAAAACCTAAGTTTGCTTGATTTTTCAAACTTATTATAACCTTCTTTTTTCATAAAAACAAATAATAAATCAGGATGATTATATCTTTCGTAAGCTTCAAACTGCCTTACGATTGCTTTGCAAGAAGGCGTGGTGGACTCAAAAATTCTTTTCTTATGCTTTAAAAACCACGTTCTAAAACTTAGTCCATCAGGAAAACAAATATCCGTTTCTATGCTAAACTTATCAGGACTAGCGTAAGAAGAAAAATATTCTACCCTTTGGCAAAATGCCTTCGGACTTAGAGTTTTTAAATAATAATTATATTGTTTTATCACGAGCAATGCTTCTTTTGTATTACTAGCCTTTATTTTAGGCAAGTTTTCTAAGAACCAAACACTTGTTAAAGTCCCATCTTTTAGGGTAAGCATGGATTCATAACTAAATTTATTAATGTCTTGGATGCTTAAAAAGTATTTTAATTCTTGTTTGAACTCATAATCTGCTGATAAAATAGGTTCTGAGCCCATGATACAATATTTTTTATAATCTTTTTTTATCTCTTTAAAATAATAATCATCAAGCAGAAAAACAACGTATTTATTTTTTGCAAACCATGGTCCCATTAAAACGCCATCACTAAAAGTGATTGATGAATTTTCATTAAATTTCTCTAGGTTATCAAGAAAAGAAAATTCATTTATCCGCCTGTCTAATTCTTCTGGGACATCACTTAAACACCTAATTTCTTCCTCGGTTATCTCGTAGTTCTTGTCCTCTTTTAATGCTTTTTCGTAGTCCGCTAGAACCCTTTTGCACCAAAAATCATTATGGTATAAACAGTAAATATAATGTTTGCAGAACCATTTTCTTGAGTTAAGGCCACGCTTAAACTTTTTACTAAGTGGCAAGGACACAAAAGCATTCGCTGATGCGATAAAGTTATCACTCAAATTAAACATCTTCTTTCTAATTAAGTTATATAAGTTTTGGTCTTAAAAAAACTTTGACCCCTTTTTTTATGTGTACTTTAATTAACGCGGGTTTAACTATTTTACAAAAACAAAGACCACTTATAACAACGTCTGTTAAGGCTGGAACATCAAGTTCCATGGTGACCAAATCATTAAGCTTATCCTTGGTTTTGAGGTTAATTCTGTCTACGTTTAACGCGTTTGATAAATAAAGTGTAAAGCTATTTGCTTCGCCTTTTACGTAATCAATTCTGACGTAATTATCAATTATTAATGATTGCTCGGGCTTTATTTGATAAGTTTTTGGCTTTATTTCTTTCTTAGGAGAAATCTTTTTTATGTCTTTTAAAGAAACTTTAGTCAAATAATTATCTTCCATAACAAGTCCTGGGGTATCAACTAAAGTTATCTCATCATTTATCTTAACCTTTAATAAATCAAGGGTGGTTGCGGGAAACACGCTTGTTGTAACCTCGTAAGAAGAATTAGAGTATGATTTTACCATGGCATTAATAAGGGTACTTTTACCAGCGTTAGTGCTACCAACTAAGTATACCTCATCTTTATTTTTATACTTTTTAATAAGACTTAGTAAAGCATCTAAATTATAATTTTTAACACTACTAACAAAAATGGTCGTAATAATGTTTAAGTTATAATTCTGAGTCAAATAAGAAAGAAGTTTGCTTTCCTTAACCGACTTAGGTAACAAATCTTTTTTAGTAATAACAAGAATAACATTTCCACCAAACTCGTTAATGGTCTTAAGCATAGAATCAAGGTTTAACACGTCGCAAACAAAAAGGATTAAATTATCCTTCTTTTTTACGCCTTCAAAAACGTTTTGATATTCCTTTATATCTTTTTTTACAACCTGATAATCCCCATAATTTTTGATTCTAAAACATCTTTTACAAAGATAAGTACCTTCTAATTGCTCTACGTATCCAGCTTTATTAGCGTCATCACTTTGAAGTGGCACGCCACATCCAAGACATTTTTTAATCATAATACTTCCCCTTTTTTAAAGTGCCTTTCTTATTAAAATACTTGAAGATTTTTTCTTCTATTTTTCGGTTAAACCAAGTTTCTCGCTCATCTATTTTACTTAAAGGTTCAACTAAAACGGTTGTAATTCCCATCAAGTTTCCTCCTTGTACGTCCGTTAACAATTGATCTCCAATTGCTGCTACCTCACTTTTTTTATAACCATACTTCTTTAAAATGTAACGGTACTTATAAGAAAGTGGTTTTAAAGAAACGCATGCGATATCAACGTTATAATAGTTCCCAAACTTACTTACCCTTTTCTTAAAGTTATTAGAAAATAATACTATTCTAAAATCTTTTTTTAACTTATCAAACAATTTTTTCACCTTACTAGACAAAACTATTTCTTTAGCGGGAGAAATAGTATTATCAAGGTCAAACAGCAAACACTTAATATTTTTCTTCTTCAATTTATCATAATTTATGGTAAAGATACTTTTCTGATAAACATCTGGTATAAACCTCTTTAACATTAATTATCTCCTTTCTTATTAAATAATTTAGTTTTATCATACATTAAACTTCTTTTTTTCATGTAATAACTTTCCATGTATTCATCATAAGTCATCAAATAATTATACTTTTTATCATACTTACCGTTATCTACGTAAACCTTATTTAGCTTTATCGTTTTACTAGAAAATTTATATGCCATGTAAAATAAGCAACCCATTATGATGATAATAGGTAAAAACTGGAATATGAAAAGTTGAATACTACTGTTATAATCAACCTTAATGCTTCCTAAAGAACTCATTAAAACGTTAAAGGTCCCGTGAACCAAAGAAGGAATTAAAATGGCTAATAAAAAGTTTATTTTTCTTTTTCTCTTATCCTTGGAAAAATTTCCAATGGAAACAAAGTATCCTATTATGATTCCACATATAACGTGAAGTGGAATCGTAGTAAAATCCCTCATTAAAGATAAACTTATACTTTCAGAAATAGTATTTTCAGAAAAAGCATACATAACGTTTTCTAAACCAGCAAAAGAAAGTGCAATTAAAGCCATATAAACTATCCCATCATATATATCATCATAATACTTGTTATCAAAAATAAACAAGAAAAATATGGCTATTTTAGATAATTCTTCAATGAACGCCCAAACGTACGTAAGAATAACATTATTTGAAAAAAAGGGCATCACAAGATTTTCTACGTATCCTGCTAAAGCTACTGTTAAAATTCCAGATAACACGCATAAAATAGTATTTTTAGCAGGTTCCTTACTTTTTTTATCAGTGTAAAGAACAAACCAAATTAAAAGTAGCGTTGGAACAAGCGAAACAAATAAAACTATTAGTCTCTCATAAAAATAATAGTAATTATTAAACAAATCAAAGTTTATGCTTATATCAACCATATTAAAATCCTAATCTAAGAAAAATAGTTTCAAACTAACCGTTCTAACGCTTCCGTCGTCAGTTACTTTAATGTTATACAATAATTCATTATAAACCGTAACCACATCATTTTCACTTTTTCCAAAACTTATTGTTGGCTCTTTTTTATTGGTAACTTCACCATATGATACTAACGCTAATACCGTGTTTAAAATAGCAAGCAAAATTATTATAACCACACTGATATTTATCACTTTTTTTAAAGCTTTATTTTCTTTTTTATCTTTCATTTTCCCATCCCTTTACCAGTTTTAATTATAACATAAACCGCCTGCATTTTATAGTATTAAAAACATTTAAGTCCTTAAATAAACATTAATTGTCATATAATTTATCAGGAGTGATTATTTTGTTTTTAAGTATTTTAACAGAAATATTAAAAGGTTTTCTAATTGGAACTGGCAGTTACGGTAGCAAAACCTTTCCCGACCCACTAACTAAAGAGGAAGAAGAAGTTTTAATTAAAAAGATGCTTGACAAGGATAAGGACGCAAGAAATAAATTGATTGAACATAACTTAAGATTGGTTGCCCACATAGTAAAAAAATATGATAACGGCAAAGAAGATATTGATGATTTAATCAGTATTGGTACGATAGGACTAATAAAAGGAATAGATACCTTTTCAAACAAGAACGGAACCAGACTTACAACGTACGCAGCAAGGTGCATTGAAAATGAGATTTTAATGTTTTTCAGGTCAAATAAAAAGAATTCTAAAAACATAAGTATAAATGATTCGGTTGGCTTTGATAAAGATGGAAACGAAATTTCTTTCGTTGACGTACTTAAAACCCCAAACCCAGACTACGTGGATGACATAACCTTAAAGGATAACATAAAATTATTATATCAATACATTGACGTTTTAAGCGAACGCGAAAAAGATATTATAATTAAAAGATACGGACTTTTCAACACTAAGGAAATGACCCAAAAGGAAATCGCATCAGACTTTAAAATTTCAAGAAGCTATGTATCGAGAATTGAAAAAAGGGCCTTAACCAAGATGTTAAGAGAGTTTATAAGAAACAACAAAAAAGCGCAAGACTAATCTTTGTCTTGTGCTTTTTATTATTTTCTAGCAACGTATATTATGCCACCAATAAGTCCAAACGCAACGATTGATAACCCCATTATTATAAGTGGATTTTTTTCTTCCGTTACATTATCATTATTGTTTTCCTTGTCTTTTTTATTTTCTTCCTTTGATATGGTTATCGTGTACTCTTTTTTAGAACCATCAGGTGCCGTAACTAATATTCTGACTTTGGAGCCATCCTTTAAGTTGTCATTTCCGGTTATTGTCACTTGGGAATCTTCGTCTACCGCAACGTAATCAAAGGTTAATTTTTCTATGTCTTTATCAAGTTTAATGGTGTATTTATATTTATTTTGGTCAAATTCAAAATCAGGAACTTCTTTTATTGTTAGCGACGATAATGAAGCATCACCCGCTAGCGCTTCTTTTCGAATGTTTAAAGTATAGGATAACCTACTTCCATCTTCAGCCGTAACGGTAATTATTATCCGGTTATTTTCTCCTTCAACCAGCTCCTCAGAAGCGTTATTACTAATTACCATGTTAGCTTTATCGCTGCTCATCGTTGCGTTTATGTTTACCGTCGAAACATCTCCACTTACGGTTGCTGAATACTCATAAACGTTCGACCTAAAACCAGGTGAAAGTACTACCACGTCACCACCATCAGTCGTAACTTCCAAACTTCTTAAAGTGGCATCATTTGACTTTTGAGCTGGCGCTTGTGTTGTGGTAGTTTGCTGTTGCGTGGTCGTGGTCGTACTTGATTGAACGTTTTTCTTTACGGTCACATAAACAGAATCTGTTACATCACTTTGACCCTCATCAGTTAACGAAAAAGAAATCGTCTTATCCTGCTCTAACCTTACGTTTTTAACCTTAAAATTGATACTACATGGTATTTTATCTAACATAACCGAAGAACCATTACCACAAGAGTTAGACTCAACACTTAAAATCGATGAGTCATAACTAAGAATGTAACCGCTATTAGAGCCCGGATTAGAAATACTAAGAGAAAAAGAATCACCCACGTTAACCGTTGTTTTATTAGCAGTTAAAGTTGCTGCTTTAGCACCCATAACACAAGCAAAAACACTAAACATAAAAATGGTAAAACCAAATAATACTCTTCTCATCTTTACACCTCTTCTATTCTAGTTATAATTTTAATATAAAAGAACGAATAAGTCAACGTAAGAACATAACAATATAATTTTATTCCTAAAAACAAGTAGTTATAAAATAATTCTTTAATTCAAAAACAATTATTCTAATAATTGGACACGTTAATTCCGTATTTTTGATTTATTTTGTTTTCTATATGCTATTATTTCCTTTTTTCTTTTTTCCGGATTATCCATGTAATCAGAAAAACATTCCATACTCTTTAAACATCTCAACTTTTTAAGCGCTCTATTTTCTATTTTACGAACACGTTCATAAGTAATGCCAAAATATTCTCCCGTTTCCCTAAGGGTAAACTCTTTTCCATTATAAAAGCCATATCTTAATTTTAAAACTTCAATTTCTCTTTTTGTTAACCCGGCAGCCTCAAACATTGACGCTATTTCATTTTTTAAAACAGCTTTAAGTGCTAAGCCCTCAACGTCTTCATCTAATGACTGAAGCGCATAAAAGTTTTCTTCCTCGTTTCTTAATGTGTAATCAAAATCAACCAACTCTTGTTCTAACATTTTAAGATTTTTTATTTCTTTAGAATCTTTTCCTAGTACGGTTGCAACTTCAATGTCGGTAGGTTCTCTATTCATTTTCTCTCTTAAAAGTTCATACGTTTTTTTATAATTAAATAAATTTTCTTCTTGATTTACTGGAATTTTAATCATTCTTCTTTTATTTTCTATAGCTCTTATAATAACGCGATGAATTTTGAATGATATATATAACATAAATTCTCCACCTTTTTTATAATCATAACTATTTATGGCCTCTATAAGTGCTATGTTTCCATCTTGAACCAAATCAAGAAAATCCATTCCAGAACTTTCATATTTTTTTGCAATTTTTATAACCAATTTTAAGTTTTCTTCTACCAATAATTTTTTAGCAGCTTGATCATCATTTTCAGCCGCCCTAATTAATAATTCTTTTTCATTCACATTTGATAATGAAGCTTTTCTTACATCACTTAAATAAGTGTTTAATAAATTATTTGACTCCTCTAATTTAATGTTCTTACAAGCATTTATTTTAATGTTTTTCAATACGCAATAGCAAGCAATAAGATCATTAATATTATTACCATAAATAAGGCTTTCCTCATCAAGCGTACCATCTGGCATCACAATTTCATAAACAACCTTTGATAACACTTCAAAAAGCTTATTACTCCCGTTTATAATACCAATCATTTCATCACGACTTAAGACCAATTTATATCTTTGTAAAAGTTTATCTATTTTCCTTAGTTCTCCTAAGTTCTCATTAAAAGAAGACATAACACTAACCCTTGTATTAATAAAGAGTTTAAGAAGTTCAATAGGTTTAGTTAAAAACATGTCATAAACAAGCTTATCCACGTATGAATTAGCTTTCTGTTTAAGTGATAAGGCTAATAGATTTGCGTTTTCATCAAGGTTTTTCAAATCATCGGCTATAATATCGTTGACAATACTTCTTATTTCTTCGTAACTAAAATTTAAGTAATCGTATTTATTCCTTAACCTACTTATAATAATTCTTTCTATTTTTTGAAAGAAAATAGCTTTATAATATAAGTAAACACCATCATTATTATGCATATAAATCATCTCACTAACTTTTAAATTAATTGCTATATTATCAGTAAAGACTCTTCTTGTCAACATAAATAAAAAGCCTTGTATCGCTACAAAGCTTTTTCTACGTCAAGCATAACACTCATGCCATTTAAATCATAAGTATCTTTTAAGTTATCTTTCTTTATTATTTGAACACTTAAAGTTTCTTCTTTTATCATTTCTTCAAAATCATTTATTACCTTATCAAATTTTTCATCTGCCTGATAATATAAATTGATTCTGTCCGAAACATCAAAATCTTTATTTTTTCTTAGGTTTTGAACTTTAGAAATAAGTTCCCTTGTAATTCCTTCGTTAATTAAATCTTCTGTCAAATTAGTGTTAAGAATTATAAAGTTATTTCCATCTTTTCTGGTGTCATAACCTTCTTTTGCAGATACTCTTACATCTATCATTTCACTTGTTATGTCAAATAATTCCCCGTCCACCGTTATGGTTAAAGGCTCTCCATTTTCAAGAAACTGAACGTCTTCGTTGGTTAGCTTCTTTAATTCTTCCGCATAAAGTTTTACTTTAGGTCCAAATATTTTACCTACTATTTTAAAGTTTGGTTTTACTTCAAAATTCATGTACTTAGATAAATCTGTAATGTAAGTTACTTTCTTAACGTTTAACTCTTCTTTTATTAATTCTTCTAAATCACCAATTAACTCTTTATTTTTACCATCAATTAAAACTTCGCTAATTGGTTGTCTTACCTTTATTTTAACTTCCTCTCTTGCGTTTCTACCAAGTGAAATTAAGTCTCTTACTAAGTCCATTTTATTTTCTATTCTATCGTCTACAAGTGATAAATCAGCCATTGGAAAGTCACTTAGGTGAACTGATACTTCATCGGTCAATTTAGTGTATACTTCTTCAGCCGTGTAAGATGCGATTGGTGCGATTATCTTACATAATCCTATTAATACTTCATAAGTAGTTTTATAAACTGCTTTTTTGCTATCATCAAAAGTACTAGACCAAAATCTACGTCTGGTTCTTCTTATGTACCAGTTTGATAAATCTTCACTTACAAAATCAGTTACACTTCTAACTACCCTGGTCAAATCATATTCATCATATGCTTTAGTTACATAATCTAGTAGTTTATTATATTTTGATATTAACCACTTATCTATTTCTTCTAATTTATCATAAGGAACTTCAAAACCTCTTGGGTCAACGTTATCAGTATTAGCATATAACGCAAAGAAAGAATACGTGTTTTTAAAGGTATTAAAGAATTTTGAGTAAACCTCTTTTAGACCATCTTCATCAAATTTAATTGGTGTCCAAACAGGAGAAACATAAGGTAAATACCACCTTATTGGGTCTGCTCCATTTTTCTTTATAAGACCAAATGGTTCAATTGAGTTTCCCCTTGATTTATGCATCTTTTGACCATTTTTATCAAGCAATAAATCATTTACTAAAACGTTTTTATACGGACTTTTACCAGTTACGAAAACACTAATTACCAAAAGCGAGTAAAACCATCCTCTTGTTTGGTCAATTCCTTCTGCAATAAAGTCTGCTGGGAATTGTTCTTCCCATAACGCTTGGTTTTCAAACGGATAATGATACTGCGCGAAAGGCATAGAACCACTATCAAACCAGCAGTCAATAACGTCAGGAACACGGCTCATTTCCTTACCACATTTTGGGCACTTTAAGTGTATGTCATCAACGTAAGGGCGATGTAATTCTATCTTTTCATCAATGTTTTCTACTGCCTTTTCGATTAGCTCCTTTCTAGAACCAATCATTTCTTCATGTCCACAAGAACACCGCCACAAAGGAAGTGGTGTTCCCCAGTATCTTTGTCTTGAAATAGCCCAGTCTTTTAATTCTTCTAACCAGTTTCCAAAACGCTTTTCACCAACGTAAGAAGGATACCAATTAACCTTGTTGTTTTCTTCTATTATTTTATCTTTTATTTTCGTTACCTCAAGGTAAAATGATGGTTTTGAATAATATAAAAGTGGTGATTTACACCTCCAGCAATGTGGATAGTTATGAACCATTCTTTGCTTTTTAAATAGCTTGTCATTTTCTTTTAAGTACTTAATAACTTCTAAATCCGCATCAAATACCCTCATACCTTTCCATGGTCCATCTGTATAACATCCATCTTCTCCAACCGGGTTTAAATATGGTAAATTATACTTTTTACCAACGTTAGCATCATCCTCACCAAAAGCAGGTGCAAGGTGAACCACTCCAGTACCATCTTCCATGGTAACATAAGTATCACAAGTAACATAAAATGCTTTCTTATCAACCTTTAAGAATGGTAATAACTGTTCATACTCAGTATATTCTAAATCGCTTCCCTTAAACTCTTCTAAAACGTTTACCTCATCACCTAACACTTTATTCATTAAAGCTTTAGCTAATATAAAGTTATATCCTTTAGATTCTACTTTAACATAAGTTTCATTAGGATTAACACATAGAGCTACGTTTGCGATTAAAGTCCATGGAGTTGTTGTCCAAACAAGAAAATAACAATTTTCATTCTTTAATTTCATCGGAACTATTACGGTATCAACCGAAACTTCCTTGTATCCTTGCGCTACTTCATGCGAAGCTAGTGATGTTCCGCACCTTGGGCAATAAGGTGTTATCTTAACTCCCTCATAAAATAAGCCTTCATCAAAGAACTTCTTTAATATCCACCATTCAGTTTCTATATAATCATTTTTATATGTTATATAAGAATCCTTAGTATCAATGAATTGTCCCATCTCATCAGTAAGTCTAGTGAATGCTTCTTCGTTTTTCCATACCGCTTCACGGCACTTTTTATTAAATGCTTCGATACCATATTTTTCAATGTCTTTTTTCCCTTCAAAGCCAAGTTCTTTTTCTACTTGAACTTCAACCGGAAGACCGTGCGTATCCCAACCTATTTTTCTTAGTACTCTTTTTCCCTTCATGGTTTGATATTTACAAAAAGCATCTTTAAGAAATTTAGCAACCATGTGATGAACACCAGGATTACCATTTGCCGTTGCAGGGCCATCATAGAAAACAAAGTTTTCACATCCTTTTCTATTTTCTATGGTTTTATTTAAAATATCTTCTTTTTTCCATTTATTTAGTATTTCTTGTTCTGTTTCATATTCACTTTTCTTTGATAATTCTTTAAATATCTTACTCAATTTAATCATCTCCTTTACATAAAAAAACTCATCCTTAAAAAGGATGAGATTATCTCCCACGGTACCACCTTAATTCATATCGAAAAGATATGCTCTTGTTTGTTTTAACGCTATCCTAGCGGTAATATCCTACTTAATTTCAGATAAACACATCAGAAGTGATCCATGTAATTTAAACTTAACTTACCTTTCACCAAGTTGATAAGCTCTCTTATAAGTTACCACTACACCGTCTTCGTCTTTTGCTTTATACATTATATTCTATCAAACAAATATTTATTTTTCAAGTATTAATAAAATATCTTTTCTAGTAACTTTATTTTTTCATCTCTAATTTCAAACTTAGCTCCCACTGGTATTATAGCATTTGCAATTTCATGACCAAAAGTCTCACATTTATAAATCGGAAAATCATAACATTCTGATACTTCTTTTGCAATGTCTTCCATTTGAATATCAGTTACATGCCCATATTCTTCTGACTCGAAAGAATAATTATAACCAATTAATAGCCCACTTATTTTATCAAAAACACCCATTTGTTTTAATTGGTAAAAATGATTATATGTCTCACTTGGTGTCGTAATAAATCTTTCTACTGCGAAAATATTATTTTTTAAATTAGGAAAATATTTAGTACTCATTATGTATAGCGAGCATTCTAAATTGGTACCTATAATTTTCCCTTTACAATTGCCTTTTCTTATGCATTTTAACTTACTATTTAAAAAACTTGAGAAGTCATCAAAGACAAATGCTTTTTTAAATTCTTCCATGCACTTTTCTCCATACTTTCCGCCAAAACTTAAAAATGACGGACCATGAAAAGTTATATTACCTGTTTTTTTATGTATTGTCTCTAGTAAAACCGTTATATCACTATAACCCATAATTGGTTTTGGATGTTTTTTTATTACTTTATAATCAAGATAATCAATTATGTTATTACACGAATCTCCTCCGTCAAGACAGATTATTATTTTAACATCGTCATCTTCATACATTCTCATTAATTGTTTCGCTCTTTGTTTAGGTTTTCCAGCCATGCCATAGTAATCCTTTAAACAATTACTTGTAAGTTTTAATTTAAAACCATTTTCTAAAAATAGTTTTTTAGCCTTTTCATAAACATCTTCATTACGTTCTCTTTTAATGCTGTTAGATACACCAACAACCCCAATGGTATCACCATAATTTAATTTTTTAAACATGTTAACCTCATCTATTTCTCATCTTAAAAATTATAACAAATACAATAAAAAAGTAAAATCATAATAATTTTACTCTTAAAAATCATCAGAAATGTTTTTAGTTCTTCTGTTTCTTGGCTCTTCGGCATCATCAGTCATTTTTCCTTGAACGTTAATGTTCTTTGGGGCGCAAAGAAAAATACCGTCGCCAAGCTTTTGCATTGAACCACCAATCGCGTATAAACAACCACTTACAAAGTCAATTATTCTTTTTCCCTGATCAGGTGTCACCCTTTTCAAATTAACAACAACGGTGTTTCTCTTCTTTAAATAATCCGCTATCTGCTGAGACTCTGAATAAGCTCTTGGTTCTAGAAGAATCATCTTACTTCCTTCGGCTGCTTCTTCCCTGGTAGCTTCCTCAACACTTAACGTATAATATTCATCCTCACTAGAAACATCATTACCACCAAGTATCTTTTTTAAATTAAAAGCCATTTAAATCCCTCCAACCTTATGCTATTCTTAATATTAATATTCTACCACAAACTTAAGTTGTGAACAAGAGTGTATTTATTTTTTTACATATTAATTTTTGACAAAATTATTAATTCCACCAAGGAGAAGGCACTAATGATGGGTTAGCTAAAAACTCTTTATAAACGTCTTGAACGGTCTTGCTGCCACCACCAAGTGTATCTACTATTTGGGTTCCATAATTATTTAATTCTGTCCCATCATCAAATTTCATCCTAACGTGAAACGCGCTTTCCTCACTAAAGGTACTAGGCCAAAACTTAAAGGTCATGTAATAGTTTTTCCAATTGGCATCCACTTCTTCTTTTGAAGTATCATGTCTTTGAGGCAACTGAAAACCCAGTACCAAATATTCGTTAGTACCTATTGGTTCGGTCTTAAACTGAATTTCAGCACCTTCCTGAAACTCATCATAGTAATAATAATTAGAATCAAAATAAGAAACCGATTGTAAGGATGAATTTTTAAAAGCGCTTTGCATATCATTCCAAGCCGAAGGCTTATTCTCATTTAACGCATCAGCTTCCGTTATCCCCTTTATATCATTAATATCACTTATTACCATGTATCTTATGTCAAACAACTCTAATGGTGGTTCATGACTACTACCAACTTGGTTATCATAATCTACTTTAATCTTAAAATCACTTAAACTTCTGGCGGAAGTATTTTTAAAAACAAAGTACATCGGATTTCTATCAATTCCACCCATAGTTGCATTAGAAGAAGTTGTGTTATATAACCAAAGTTTATTTATTACAAAACTAAGAGTATCTATGTTGTTATCGTAAAAACCAAACGGATGAGTCATGAAAGCCATTGGAATATTACTAAGCACCGGAAGCACAAGTTTACTAAGTTGCGTCATTTCAGAATGATTAGCATTATATATGCTCATCCAACTATTTCCACTTTGAAGAGTATAAAGGGGTGCTATATCCTGCACCTCAAACGGACAATCTTTTGGCTGATCGGTAGATACGTTTCCGCTTATCTTTAAACTCTCTCTAAAAAATGAATACCCTATTACAAGTACAAAAATATATATAATTAACACGATACTAATCATATTTAAAACTTTTTTGTTTTTCTTTAGATTTTGTTTAATGTTCTTCATGACACCCTCACCTATTAATACTAATATTAGTATAACACACTAACGCAATTATCAAAACAATAATTTAAATAAAAAAAGAAGCCTTTAGCTTCTTGATACGTATTTCCCGTCTTTAGTTGACACGATAACCGATTCACCCTCATTAATAAATAAAGGCACTTTAATTGTCATTCCGTTTTCAAGTGTAGCGTCTTTTTGCGCTCCAGAAGACGTGTTTCCCTTTACCGCTTGCTCGGTTGCCGTTATTACGTAATCTATTTTTTCAGGTAAGTTAATACCGATTAGCTCACTTCCGTAGTATATTAAATCAACCGTTAGGTTTTCTTTTAAGTATTTCAAATCATCACCAATTTGAGAAGCTGATAGTTCAACTTGTTCATAAGTATTCATGTCCATGAAGCTGTATGAATCACCTGCTTGATATAAGTACTGCATTGGTTTTCTTTGAATGTTAGCCTTAGCTAATTTAGCGGTACTGTTATAAGATTTCTCAAAGATACTACCAGTTCTTAAGTTCTTTAACTTAATCTTAACAAGGGCCGCTCCCTTTCCTGGTTTAACGTGTTGCGATTCTAAAACTTGATAAATGTTGCCTTCGTCTTCAACGGTCATACCGTTTTTTATATCATTTACGTTAATCATTTACGTACTCCTTTCTAACGTTTTAAAAAATAAGCCTAAAACAGCCTATTTAGTTTCCTTATGTTCAGTATGACATTTACATCTTGGACAATATCTGTTCATCGTCATACGCTCTGAATCATTCTTTTTGTTTTTTACAGTACGGTAGTTTTGTTCTCCACACTTAGTGCACTTTAAAGTAATTCCGCCTCTGTTTTCGTTTTTTGCCATAAGTATTCCCCTCCTTTTCGAAGATAACTAAGGGTATTATACCAGATTATTGATAAATTTCAAAGAACTTATTGCAAATTCTTGATACAATTCTTTTATTTACGTTAGATGTATATGTGGTTTTACCATTTTTATGACTTACGTGGGGAGATATTGCAACGATACTCATCGCCGGATTATCATAAGGGGCATACCCAATAAATGATTTACTATACGTTTCAGTTTCGACAACCCCATTACCATCCGCGTCATAAAAACTTTCCGATGTTCCGGTTTTACCAGCCGGACGTGGAACATCACCCATGTATCCTCTTCCGAGCGAGCCTTCCATTACTGCCTTAAATCCTTCTTTTACCCTTTGAAAATATAGTTTATCAATGGTCGAAGTGTTTAACACCGTTTTTTTATAGTTACTCTTAACATTTCCTAAAGAATCATCATCAGTGGCTTCTCTTATTTCTTTTACTAGGTTCAGCTTTAAACGGTCTCCTTCGTTTATCATGGTGTTTACGTAGCTTGCTAATTGTAAAACTGAATACGTATCATACTGTCCTATCGCGTAGTTTAGCAAAAGCCCCGCATTGGACTGTTTTCCTTTATATCCTTCCGTTTCGTTTGGCAAATCAATCCCTGATTTAACGCCGAGTCCTAAGGATTTAAATACGTTTCGATAAGTATTAAGCGCGGCACTATCAATCTTTATCGGCATATCATAATAATAGTTTACACCAGCTACTTTTAATGCTAGTTGAAACTGGTATGAGTTAGAAGATAGTTGTAATGCTTTAATGTCGTTTAACGCTCCTAAAGATTCTTTCCAAGAACACTTTCTTGGGGTATTTTTAAATTTAATACATTTATCATATAACACATCCCCTATTTGTAAATTACCGGTTGAATAACCAACTAACATTGATGCTCCCTTAACGATTGAACCAGGAGTATCACTTCCGGTTAAAATGTTTGTAGTATAATCACTTATCTTGTAACTACCATCTTGGGCCGTAGTAATTTGTTTAGCGGCCATAGCAAGTATTTCACCGGTATTTGGATCAGTTATGATAACAGAGGTATGATCATAATACTCGGTATTAGCTTCTTTCTTAGCACTTATTAACTCTTCTTCAATTATTCGTTCTAATTCTTGTTGCAGGTTAATATCAATTGATAAGACTATGTCATTTCCTCTTGTTCCTTTAGAAATTAATGTTTTCTTACCGTTTCTAATTTCGTATTTATCTTTTTCCCCATTTAATTCGTCTTCGTATTCTAACTCTAAATAACTAATTCCAACGCGGTCATTTAAAGCATATCCTTTTTTTAAGTATGAAGCTTTTAGTTCGTCCGGTAATCCTTGTTCGCTATTAGACACGTTACCTAGTATCTGTCTTAAAGTATCACCGTAAGGATAATATCTTTTCCAAGAGGTTGCAATCGAAACTCCCTTTAATTTATCTTGGTTTTGAGCCACATAAGCATACTCTTCGTCAGTTGCGTCTTCTTTAATCGTTTTTTCGTCATAATAATAACCATTATTCATCAAATAATAAATATATGCTGCTTCTTTATCAACCTCATCATAAGCTTCTAGTTCTTCCTTAGTAACTCTTTTCAACTTTAATTTTTCTAGTTCACTTGCTTTTATCTTTCTTCTTTCATATAGTTCTTTTTCTTCTTTGGTAATTCTTTTTTCCGATTCTTCTTTATTATTTATTACCCAAAAACTTCTTAACTGATTATCCGTTAGTTTTCCGTAATCAACTTTTAATTTACTCGCAAGGTCATAAGCTATTTTTATTTCTTCACTAGTTTTAACGCCTGATTCTCTTTTGTACGTAATCATGTTAGTCCCGATGTTATCTACGATTACGTTATAATTTCTATCATATATTCTTCCTCTTGGCATGGTTTGTCCATAAACCGTTTTAACCGAGAGCTTATTTAGCGTGGCAACCGATGCCTTCGTGTTAAAAAGTTGCAAATACGCCATTCTAAATATTAACATTAATAAAAATATAAAGGTAACGATTAAAAATACGTAAGTTCTATTTTTGGTTACGATGTCATTGTTTTTATTATCGTTCAAAAAATACCACCTCATGATTATTATGCTAATAAAAATACTTTCATATGCATATAATAATTTGGAGTTGATTTAAATTGTACGAAGTTTTAATAAAAGAATACCTAAAACGGTTAAACCCAAAAGAAATAACTGAATTTGCAAGTAAAAACGGCATGCCACTTGTGCCTGGAGAAGAAAAAGTAATATATGATTTTATCATGAATAACTGGAAGCAAGTTTACAAAGGAGACGCGTATCAAGCATTTAACAAAATTAAGCCCATGATATCATCAAATACTTATAATAATATAATTATGTTGTATAACGAATTCAAAGATAAAATTAAATAAATACTTGTTAAACAATTAGAATTATGCTATTATGTATATAGATGAAGGAAACTTCATAAATTAAAAAGGGAACATTCATGATGATTGAATGTCAACCTAAAAATTGGGTTGACACTAGCTTAAAGCTGGTGTCATTTTTTTATTACTATTATTCCTAATAAGAGCGATAAAATTATGGTGACATAACGAAACACTTTAATAATAAATGTTCGCTTTTTCATTTTACCACCTCCTATTCTTTTTAAAAATGGAGGTTGACACCGGGCACATGAAAGTTCCAAACATAACTTATCATAAATAAAATTAAAACTCAAATCACTAAAATTGATAAAATTTCATAACTTAAATACAAAAAAATAAATTTTATAACATACACAATTATTTTTTAATAATTACCGGAAGTAAATTTTTAAATTTTATGCTATTATATAGAAAGAAAGGAAAAAGTTATCATGGTTAAAGTTGGAGTTATCGCAGAATATAATCCTTTTCATAACGGACATTTATATCATTTAAAAAAAACTAAAGAAATGTTTCCAGATAGTACTTTAATCTTAGTCCTAATTGGAAACTTCACCCAGCGTGGTGATGTTTCAGTAATTGATAAATGGAATAAAACAAAGCTTGCACTTAAATACGGTTTCAACTTAGTTATCGAGCTTCCGTTTATTTTAGCAACTTCTTCGGCCAGTATATACGCTAGGGGCGCAATTGACATTCTTAACTACTTAGATTGTGATTATTTAGTATTTGGTTCTGAAACTAACAACGTTGAACTTTTTAAATGTTTAGCTTTAAAAACTTTAAATAACGATGAATACGAAAATAAAATAAAAAAGTATTTAGATAAAGGTTATAACTATCCAAAAGCTTGTAGTCTAGCGCTAAAAAAAGAAACAAACACCATGATTGATAAACCAAATGACGTATTAGCATTTGAATACATCAAAAGCATAGTAAAAACAAAAAGCAAAATAAAACCAATAAGTATAAAACGCACCAATAATTATCACGAGGAAAATATACTCGGAAAAATAACTAGCGCAACATCAATTAGAAAAAACTTAAGCGATATAGAAAAAATAAAAGATTCTCTTCCAGAAGATTCATTGGTCTTAATAGACAACGTTTCTTTCAATAATTTTTTTAAATACTTAAAATATGAAATAATAACAAACGATAATTTAAACGAAGTATTAGACGTTGACGAAGGAATAGAAAATAAACTAAAGAAGGAAATTCTTAACGTTAATTCGGTAGAAGAGCTAATCATGAGAGTAAAGTCAAAAAGATATTCTTATAACAGGATAAAAAGAATGCTTCTTCACATTCTTTGCAAAACAAGTAAAAACCAAGAGTTTAAAATAACGTATTTAAGAATTTTGGGTCTTGATGATAAAGGCAAACAATTGTTAAAAGAAATCAAAAATAAAATTAATGTACCGGTTATAACAAAATTCAAAAAAGAACATGAAAAACTCTTTAAAGAAGACATAAAAGCCTCTAAATTATACTCTTTAATATGTAATTATGATTTTAATAATGAGTTTAAAGCAAGCATAAAAAAAGAATCTAAAAACTAGATTCTTTTATCTTACTACAATGTTAGTTCCTTTATCAAATGAAGGAAATATACTAGTAGAATCATAAACTGTATTAGAACTTAAATAAACCGTGGTTAAATTATTACCACCAAAAGCACCTTGACCTATTTCTTGCACACTATCGGGAATAGTTAACGTGCCAGTTAATCCCATACCAGAAAATGCTGTAACACCTATATAACTTACCATATCTGGTATTTCAATTGTGTTATCTTTAATATTTGCAAAAACTCCAGCTTCAATCCTCTCTAAATTTTGAGATATTGTTATATCGCTAAATCCAGCATTAGCAAAAGCATAAGGTCCTATTTCCGTTACACTATTTGGTATTTCTAAAGTGCCAGATAACTTTAATCCGAAAAAGTTAAAACTACCTATTTTTCTTAAACTATTTGGTAAAACAAGTGTTTTATTAGCAAGTCTATCACTTGATTCCGTATATTCTATAAGATTGTTTAATTTATTCACTTCAGCTTGTTCTTCATCAGTGAAACTTCCTCCATTAAAAATTTTTTCATACACTGTAATAAGAAGATCAAAATTAATTGCTTCACTATAACCATAAGGCATTACTATTGCACCAGAAGCAATTTCGGTTGTCCCCTCTGGGATTTCTATTACCGAACTGGTACTTTTACTAAAATAAGCTTCTCCTTCTTCTGAAATTCCAATTATTTTCTCATCATTTTCCCAGACGAAATAATCTCTTGTATCTGGTTGCGATGGTGATGTGGTTCCGATAGTTTTTGTAGTGGTTGTAGTAGTTTGCCTTCCTGATGTTTCTTGTTCATACGTTAGTCCAATTTCAAAGGTTGCATCTACACTTGTTGCAGTTGAAGCTTCATCCCATGTTACTTTTATTTTCATTTTCTTTTCTTGGCTAACGCCAATTAAGTCGTTCTGCTCTATCCCACTATAAGTAACCTTTATGTCGGTTGTATCTAATCCTACCGTCTCTATTCCTTTTAAGTAAGCGTTTAAAGTACCAATGTTTTTTATTGTCACGTCTATTTCTGCATATGCCGTTGGGTACTGTAGTTTAGGAACGGTAACTGTTAAGGTCTTTTTATCAGGCGATATATCAGCTGTTGCACCGGTACTACCCGACTCTTTTATACCGTTTACCGAGTTAAAAATTAAGGCAAAATCTCCTTCTGCCTTAGCCGTTCCCTTTACGTTTAAAGATTCACTAAAAACAGCATAGCCTACCATTAATGATAAAATAAATGCTAAAATGGCTACTACAATCTTTTTTTGTCTGGTTATTTCATACATAAGATTACTACACCTCTATCCTGTTTTTAGCTATTATTACATATTAATGATAACACTTTTCAACTAACCATTCAATCTAGTTTCAGGAATTTTTTAGTTGCTTTACAATTAATCTCTAGCTTTAAATATCATGGTAAAAATAAAACCAAATACTATTGCGGAAACAATACCAACCGAAGTTAAATTAAACATTCCTCCTAACAAGCCTAATATTCCGTTTTCTTCGGCGGCTGCTAAAGCACCATGAATTAAAGAATGCCCAAAACTGGTTATTGGAACAAGGGCTCCTGCCCCAAACCATTCAATAAATTTATCATAAAGCGCAAAGCTATCTAAAAAAGCTCCTAACACCACGAATAGTCCTGTCACGTGACCAGGGGTAAACTTAGTGTTATCCAGTATGATTTGACCAATCAAACATACGGCTCCCGCAAATAAAAACGAATATAAGTAAATCATTATTCCACCTCCAAGCAAACGGCATGACTAATTGACGGAATTGACAATTTTTGGTTATTCATCGTAGGACTCATCAACGCCCCAGTTGCAACTAATAGCACTCTTTTCAGCTTTCCAGTTAACATTTTATTTAATACATCAGTGAAAGCAACTAACCCT
The DNA here is from genome assembly GCA_946500425.1 of uncultured Mollicutes bacterium. Classification (GTDB taxonomy): domain Bacteria; phylum Bacillota_I; class Bacilli_A; order RF39; family UBA660; genus Aphodocola. The sequence goes on from CAMMVQ010000006.1 coordinate 39,252, forward strand.
ATGCAGGCCGGTCCGCTGCCACCCGCGTTTACTTGCGGTTGTTTTTTTCTGTTGTATATAACACTAGCAGAATCCTCAAGCTTTCCCTTTAAATCAATACCATACGTTTCTTTCATGTAAGATATCAATATTTTCTTTCCATAAACACCTAAATCTCCGGTTAAAATAAGGTCATAATCATCCACCTTAAGGTTATTATCAGTCAAATGCTCATATATGGTTCTTGCCGCTGATGGTGCCATCACGGAGCCCATGTCATAAACGTCAGTTACTCCTAAGTCCGTAGTGGTACCAATTGATGCCGAAGATACCTTTATTTTACTTTTTTCGTTTGTCAAAATAGTACTTACCGCTCCCGTCACGGTAAAAGTAGAGCGTTTTGGTTTTGGACACCCATATTCAACCGGATTTCTAAACTGCCTTTCTGATGTCATGTTGTGTGATGACACGTTGCATAAAACGTTTTTAACATTACTGTTTTGTAGCAGTGATGAGGCCACGATAAATGACTCAGTAAGAGAAGCACAAGCGTTATAAAGCCCAATAAAGGGTCTATTTAGCTTAACTGACGCGTATGCATGTGGTGTTATCTGGTTTAATAAATCTGCCCCAATTAAGGTATCAATACTTGATAGCAATAAGCCCGCTTTTTTTGTTACCACGTCAACCGAATCACTAATCATCTTTATTTCGGCTTGTTCAAAGGTATCACAACCTGCGTAATAATCATCATAGGTAACATCATATAATTTACCATAAGTACCTTCTTTTTCATCTTTTCCCGCAACGGTTGAAACCGCTTTTACGTATACGTTATTAAATTTTATCGTCATAGTCTACCCTCCAAAAAACACGTATCTAATTATTCCAAACACGTACGCGGCAACAACCCCATACAATATTACACTTCCAGCAAGTTTAAAAGCATTAGTACCAATACCAGTAATCAGACCTTCTTTTTTATAATCAAGCATGGAAGAAGTCATGGCGTGTGCAAAGCCAGTTATCGGAACGATAAGCCCTGCTTTGGCTTTGCTAACCAAATTATCAAAAAAACCTAAAGCGGTACAAAGTGAAGCTACAAACACCAATAAAACTATCATAACCGAAGTTGCGTCTTTATGGTAAAAACCAAAATTATTCTCAAGTACGGTAACTATTACTTGGGCAAGTAATCCCACTAAACCACCCACTAAAAAAGCAACCAAAGCATTTTTTGTCTTATCCTCTTTTGGAACTATTTTGCTAGTTAATTCTTTATATTTTTCTTTATTCATTATAATCACCAGTATTAATATGAAAAAAAGCATGGTAATTTATACCATACTTTTATACTTTATTTTTTCTTAACAAAACTTTTATTATCTCATCTTTACTTTCTCCGTCAATTGGGCTTGAAGCCGCATAATCATGTCCTTTACCACCAAAATGTTCGGCTATTTTTCTTACCACGACGTTGGTTTTAACGTGACGATAAGAAATTGTTCCGTAATCCATGGCAACCATCATAACAAAATCAACGTCAGCGTTTATCTTTCTTAAGTAATCCGCAACATCATTTCGGTATTCATAATCAATAAAGATAATTCCAGCTTTGTAACCTAAAACATCACGGGTAATCATTTTACTAGCATAAAAACTAAGTTTTGACTCTACTTGTCTTTTTTTATTTTGAACTAACATTTCTTCTAGTTCATTAAAACTAAATTCTTTAGCAGCTTCTTTCAGCTTATTAGTCATTAATTTTATGTATCCTTCTTGAGCTACCGAGTCAAATAAAAGGGTTAGCTCGCGTGCTTTTTCATCATTATAAATATTCTTCCATTCCCAAGTGTCATACCTTCTAGTTAGCTCTACGAAAGAATCTATTTTATTTTCTTTTTTTAAATATCCTTCATTAACTAAATACTCATAAAACAAACTAGTTCCACAACATTTTCCTTTTTCATCTTTAATTCTAACCGTTGCAAAATCATACTTGTTAGCATTTTCGTTTAACGCTGATGCATGATGGTCAAACACAAAGAATTTACCTTTTAACCTTTCGTCTTTCGCTACCAAAGATAGCGTTGGTTCTTCAAGCCACAAATCAGTTACGTACACTTTATCATAGTCATATATATTTCCATTTTCATAATACTTTTTTATCATCTCTTGAAGGTTAAAAGTTTCACATAAAACGTACGTTGCATCATCAAACGCAAGGTTTGCTAAAACGGCCCCTCCCATACCGTCAATGTCACTTCGGTGTGTAAATATAAGCGTTTTCATAACTTCCTCCTAATTAATATTTGCTAAAAATATTATACTATCTTTTATGAAATAAAGATAGTATGATGCATAAAAAAAGGACGTAATTGTCCTTATGCTACCATTTTGTTCTTCATTTTAACCAAAGCCCTTTTTTCAAGTCTTGAAACATAAACCTGGTTTACTCCTAGTATTTCGGCCACCTCACTTTGGGTTAAGTCTTTAAAATACCTACTAATAACCAGTTCTTGCTCTTCTTTGCTCAAGTATCTAAAGGCTTCTTTTAAATCAAGCATTTGTTCTTTACTTATATTTTCTTTAGCAGGAGTAACATCAAGAAGCGTAATTACTTTACCATCATCATTTATTTCTTGGTCCAGGCTCCTGGCACACTTACATGCTTCTAAAGCACTAATTACTTTTTCTTCTGGAATCTCTAGCATTTGCGCTAAAAAAGAAGTTGATGGTTCATAACCTCTTACTTCCATGTGCTTATTTATGTATTCATTTAGTTTTCTTCCTAACCTAACTAGGTCACGGCTTATCTTAAGCGCCTTATTTTCCCTTACGTACTTATTTACTTCCCCTACCACGTAAGGAAAGGCATAGGTAGAAAATTTAACTTCTTTTTCTGGATTAAAGTTCTTATAAGCATTAATTAGTCCGATTACACCAACTTGATACAGGTCCTCTTTATCAGCGTAATTATTGTATTTAGAACAAATACCATAAATCAAATTACTGTTTTGTTTAACTATTTCTTCTAGTTCATAATTAGTCTCGATCAAACTATATCACAACCCTTTCAAAGACGTTTAATTCGTTTTCTAAATTAACTAACTTAGACAATTCTTTTATTTCTCCGCCAAATAAAAAGAATTCTCCCTCAGTTTTTTTAATTATCTTCTTTAGCGTCTTTATCTCCTTTACTCCGTTTTTACTAATGCTGTTTAAGTTTTCTACGTTTAACACCACGTATTTTATACCTGATTCAATAATCACCTCCTTAACTTTGGTCTGAAACGTAGAAATATCTTCATCATCAAACGTTCCGTATAATCTAACAAATAATATGCCCTTTCGAAATTCCATTAACACTTTAAGCACTTTAACTCCTCCTAGTAACCTTATTTAATCACTTTTAAATAATTAAAAAAAGACTTTCGACACAAGCTTACAAAAAGAAAACAAATCACCAATTTAATGTGATTTGTTTTACTTTTTTTCTTTTAGAAATGATAATATTTCATTTGTCCTTCGGTAACCAAATACCACGTCATAAACAAAGTCGATAAATGGCATTTCTACCTTTCTTTTTTTAATCAAACCATATATTGACTTTAATGTATAAACGCCTTCTACGGTGTTATTTTCTAGATAGCTTTCTAATTCTTTTTTATTCTTATTAGCACCAATTAACTTACCATAAGTGTAATTACGACTAGAAGTAGACGTACATGTTAAAAGTATGTCTCCAAATCCTGCAAAAGACATGATTGTTTTTTCGTTTCCCCCGAGTTTTCTAATTAATTTTCTAGTATCATTTATACTTTCGGTTAAAAACATTGCTTTAGTTGACTCAGAAACGTTCATTCCGTCTAACATACCAGCGATAACGGCGATTACGTTTTTTAACGTTCCGCAAAGTTCAACTCCCAAAAAGTCATTTGTTGGTCTTATTTTAAGGGTATCACTTGATAAAGCCTTCATAACAACTTCTTTAGTTTTATTATTGGTGGTTGCAAGTGACAAGCCAATCAACTCGTCTTTTGCCATGTCCTTTGCAAAGGAAGGCCCCGATATCGTGCATAACATTTTGGTTCTTAAAATACTTTTTACAATTTCACTTGCAAACATATAAGTATCTTGCTCTATTCCTTTAGAAGCAATAACAATGTGTTTGCCTTTTACGTAGGGCTTTATTTCTTCGCATACGCTACTTAAATACTTGGTTGAAACCGCAAGTACCACGACGTTGCTACCATCTAATGCTTTTTCCGTGTTAGTTGTAAAAGCTATACCACTTGGCATTTTAACGTCCTTTAACGCCTTACTATTCATTCTGGTTTTAGATAATTCATCTATTTCTTCTTTTACCTTACTCCAAACGATTACCCGGTTATTATTTTCATAAAATCTTAAAGCAAGCCCTAAAGCATAAGCACCCGCCCCTAATATCGTTACGTTCATTATTAATCAACTCCCTAACTATTATATCATTAAGTTTTAAATTTAATTATTAAGAAATATTATTTTTTAGTAGCCACTATCTTTTCCTTGCCTTTACAACGTCACTAGATGATATTTTACCAATTAATAAAGAAGCGTTATCATCATGATTTTTAAAGTTATTTGATACTTTGTTCTCATCATAATTGGCATAACAATACTTACAAAGGTGCATGCAAGAATTATAATCTCCTATATCAACCATCGAAACGCAATTACACTTGTTTTTTCTTGCGCTCCACGTTTTAAAACTACTTAAGCCGGTAAGTTTAGAAGCTACTTCTTTATTAACACAATCACTAACAATAAAACCATATTCGCTTAGATTTCTTTTTTCGGCACAAGTCTGAACCGTCATACCATGCTTTTTAGCACTACTAGAAAAACCTAACCCTATTTTCTTATAATCATCTTCTGTTAATTCTTTTGCTCTTAAATAAGGCATGTTATACCTTACGTTTTGATACATGTCTAAAAATGATATTATTATTTTATCTACGTAACCATCTAATAATTCACACATTCTTTCAAAATTTTTAAGATGGTAATCCACCGTATAAACATCATTTATAAAAACCGGGTCATACCTCACCCAAAGCTTATCTTTTCCTATTTTTTTTGATAATTTTTTAATGGTGTTAACAATGAATCCTTTGGGTGGAACGTTTGGTTCAACGTCCTTTTTATATGGAGTTAAGGTAACTTGAAAAATAAATGGTATTTTAATTAAATCCAACTCATCTAATATTGGGCTTGGGTTTTTGGTACAAAAAACTATTCCATCAACATCTTTAAAATAAATTCTACTTACCAAGCTATGATTAAAAGGGTTTCTTACGTCAACGTATCCTTCTTTTAAACGGTTCATAAACCATTTATGATAAAATGCAACTACGTCCGTTCTTCCACTTACGTTTAAAATCATAACAACCTAATTAGTAAAATGACCAAACATTGCCCTTTTTTCATAGCAAGTATTAAGTAAATTTAAATCTTTTATCATTTGTTTAGGAGTACATTCATCATATAGCTTTTCGTCAACTGGTAAATAACCTTTGTTACTATTTACATAAATTGCTAAAGGTTTATCAATACCTATCGCATAACTAATTTGCACTAAACACCACGTTAAGTCATGTCTTCTTAAATAATCCTTCGCGATTTCTCTTGCTTTATAAGCCGCACTACGATCAACTTTAGTTGGGTCTTTACCACTAAAAGCTCCGCCTCCTACCTTTGCAAAAGACTGGTAACTATCTACTACTATTTTTCTTCCGGTAAGACCAGAATCACCTTCAAAGCCTCCAATTTCAAACCTACCAGTTGGGTTAATTAAAAACTTTTCTACTTCTATACCATACCTTTTACATATCTTTAAACATTCATTTTTAATTAACTCATCTGTATGCTTTCTATCCTCTTCATCATTTTGATAAGAAATGGTAAAACACTTTATTTTTAAAAGTTTCATCTCATCGTTATAATATCCCGTTATTTGTGCCTTACCATCAGGTCTTAAGTGACTACACCTTTTTCTTTCATTGTCATACCACATACTTAACTTTTGAAGAATAACCTGTGCTAACGGAAGGCTTTCTTTAGTATCATTACAAGCGTATCCAAACATCATACCTTGGTCTCCTGCACCCATTACTTCATCATTGGTTCCAAGGGCAATATCACTACTTTGATTACCTAAATTATTTACTATTTCATATTCATCATCATAACCAACGTCTTTTAAAACCTTTTTAACAACCTTTTTAACGTCTACTTTTGCTTTCGAAGTAACTTCTCCAGTTACAAAGATTTTTCTCTTACCGCCCATAACTTCTATCGCACACCTAGAATGCTTATCTTCTTTTAAATAAGCATCTAGCAGTGCATCACTTATTTGGTCACATACCTTATCAGGATGACCACGAAAAACAATTTCATTAGAATATAACATTTTAACTCTCCTTTTACTAATATATTATATCTGTTACTTTACGTTTAGTGAGCTTAAAAAATCATCTTTCGTAATACTTACTTCCACTCCTGCTACTTCTTTTCCAAACTTCTTCCAAGTTGTTTCTTTATGAATTCTAAATCCTAAAGACAAAAACGTTTTTAAAGCTGATACTCTTTCTTTTTCAAAGCTATCATATAGCTTATCTACGTTGTTAGAAAATGCATCTTTTAAAAGTAGTTTTAATCCTTCTTTGGAGTAACCATTGCCTCTTTTAGAGGCTTCTATTACGATTCCGCATTCATATCTATTTAAACTAGCGTCATACTGATAATTACAGCATCCAACAAACTCGTCTTTTATAACGTCCTTTATATAATAAAAACATCTTTTTTCTTTTCTTCTTTTATCATATAAAACTTTCCATCTTCCTTTAGGATACATAATGGTACCAGTATTATAATCATAGCCTTCCAAATTAATATCATAGCCAGCATTATAACTCATGGTTTCTTTATCCTCATTTAATTTTTGTTCGTACCAGTAATCTTCAAGCTCCGGCTTTACTAATACTAGTTTATGCACTCTTACCACCTCATCTTCTACCCAATTATAACAAAAAATAACCACTTTAAAAAGTGATTATTCGTCTTTAAATACCCTAACCAAAAGTGGTTTCATTACCTCTAATATTATAAATGATACTATGTTTATTAAAATAACATAAATAACCTGAGAAACTTTAACCGTTGTCAAACCAAATATTTTGCCCATCGGAGTAAAGAATACCAGTGTTTGAACAATCAACAAGAATAAAATTCCAAGATTTAAATACTTATTTGAGAAAAATCCTCTTTTTGAAATTCTTTCTTTTAAAGACCTACAATTATACGCAAAAACAAATTCATTTATAATGATGCTTAAAAGGGCAAGGGTTTGTGCCAAAATAATACCTTGACTTTTAAAATGATAATAAACAATCAAACTAATTAAAGTTTCCAAAATTACCGATGTTATTAAAAAGGCACTAAAGAAATTAGTAAATATTCTTTTGTTTAAACCATTTGGTTTTCTTTTCATCGTGCCCTTTGATGATTTTTCAAACGCAAGCGTAATAGATGGAATGGTATCTGCGACCAAGTCAATGTATAAAACATGGATTGCTGATATTATCGTATTTCCAGTAAAAAGTCCAAATAATATTATCGCAATCTCGGTAAAGTTACTAGATAAGTTGTAAAGTATGTTACTTATTACGTTGTCATATATTCTTCTTCCTTCTGATACCGCGGTAGTTATGGTATTAAAGCTGTCATCCAAAAGAATTATATCTGCTACTCCTTTTGTTACGTCAGTACCAGACTTACCCATACCAATTCCAACGTTAGCAAGTTTTATTGCTGGAGCATCATTAACTCCATCTCCAGTCATGGCAACTACCTTTCCCGTTTTTTGAAGTGCTTTTACTAATTGCAACTTGTTATCAGGACTCACTCTTGCGAATACGGAATATTTTTTAGCATATTTAACTAATTCTTTTTCACTTAATCCATTTATGTCTTTAGCGTTTATACCCTCAGCATCACTCGTGCATATTCCTATTTCTTTAGCAACAGAAAGCGCCGTGGGCAAATTATCACCGGTTACCATGATTGGTCTTATATTAGCTTCTAAGCACGTTTTAATGGACTCTTTAACATTTGGTCTTACTGGGTCTTTTAAACCAACCAAACCAGTAAACACTAAACATTTTTCTTCTTTAAAATAATCTTCTTCATTTTTATATGTTTTGTTCAACTTTTTATACGCTAAAGCCAAAACCTTTAAAGCTTCTTTTGAATATGTTTCTTCGGCTTTAATGATTTCTTTTTTTATTTTATCCGTCAATTTAATTTCCATGTCATTTATTAAAACATAATCACTTTGTTTAAGAACAGACTCCAAGCTTCCCTTGGTATACATTAGATTATCATCGGCCCCTTGATATATAGCACTCATCATTTTGCGGTCAGAATCAAATGGTAATTCTACTATCTTTTTATATTTATTTACCTTTATTTTATTGTCCTTAAGATAGTTTTTTAAGGCAACGTCAACTGAGTCGCCAACGTAATAACCATCTTCGTTTAGGTAGGAGCCGTTAGCATAATAAATGATGTCAATTAACCTTTTATTTTTTATTACCTCATCCTTATTCAATACTTTACCATTAGCATATAAGCTTACTACTTCAAGTCTGTTTTTAGTAAGTGTTCCGGTTTTGTCGGTACAAATAACCTCGGTTGCCCCAAGGGTTTCTATGGCCGCTAAATTTCTTACGATTGATTTTTTCTTAGCCATTTGGCCAACTCCTATTGAAAGAGTTGCGGTAATTGCTATAGGAAGACATTCTGGTACGCTAGCAACAATCATTGATATACAAAGCATTATGATATTTAAAGTATCATAGCCATTAATAACCCCGTAAATAAGGACAAAAGTAACTAAAAAAGCCGCAACGAAAGAGATAAACTTACTTACTTTCTTAACCTTCATTTGAAGCGGTGTTACCGGCTCAACGTTGGTATCCACCGACGATGCAATCTTACCCAACTCGGTATTCATTCCTGTTTTAATAACTATTGCTTCTATTTTACCAGCTTCTAATACCGTTCCGGAATAAATCATATTCTTACGTTCAGATATGGTAACTTCTCCTTTTATCGTTTCTTCATCTTTTTGTACCGACGTACTTTCTCCGGTTAAAATAGACTCATTACACTTGGCGACCGAAGCACTTATTATTCTTGCGTCTGCCGGAATTTTATCTCCCGCCTCAAGCACGATATAATCACCTGGAACTAAATATTTAGAGTCTATTTTCTTATACTTTCCGTTTCTTTTAACCGTTACGTACGAAACAGAATATTTCTTCAACTTACCAATCGCATCTTCCGCTTTAGATTCTTGCAAATATCCCATGAAACAGTTAACTAGGGTAGTACCTAAAATAACGATTGAGTCCAAAAAATCTCCTTTTGTTACGGTTGCATATATGAAAGATAAGACACCAACAATAATTAAAAGGATTATCATCATGTTTTTAAATTGGTCTAAAAATATTTGAAACTTTGTTTTTTTATCTTTTTCTTTTAATTCATTTTTGCCATGTTTATTTAATAATTGCTTGATATTGTTATTATCTAATCCTTTTAAAGAAGTGTTATACTCTTTTAGTATTTCATTTATATTTTTATTATAGTCTTGCATACTTATTATCACCTTTTTTATTATACCTCTTTTTCTTTTTTTAAAATAACTTTATTTTATTACTTTACACGTATTTCGTTATTGATATTTTAATCATTTTTGGATATAATTTAATTAAAGAGGACAACTTAACTAGTTGTTTTCCAAGAAATTTTTGCTTTTTTGAAAGACAGAGCTAGTTTACAACAACTAACTCTGTTTTTCTTTTAATAATTAGTAATAACCATTAAAGCTATTACCAGTACTAAAAGGATAATTATTTTGATGTTAAATTTTATTTCAAATCTAAATCTCATAACTACCACCATCCCTTCTTATTCAAAAGAAATGGAAAACAAAGCTAGTCTTTAGTTGCCCTCAGTTTAATTATTAGCTACCTTCATTTAAAACACTCGTTTATAAAAGAAAAAGATAGAGTTTTTTTCTATCTTAAATATTACCTGATAAAAGACTCTTAATAGACCTTTTATATAGCTCTAATATATTTGCTTTTTTAGCGTCTTCTTTTAAGGTTAAAGGAACCTTACTAACAACGTTTTTACCATCTTTCAAAATTAACGTTCCTACTTCTTCTCCGCTTTTTACTGGAAGTTTTATTTTATTAAGTTTTATTTCATAATTCAATGCATTTTTTTCTTCTCCTCTTTGAATTAATACGCTTGCATCTTCTTTTGTCACTATTTCAATTACTTCATTTTCTGCTTTAGGCATCCTTCTTCTTGACACTACCTCACCCTTTTTTACTTCTACTTGCATCTCATAAGTATTAAACCCATAATCTAGTAGCGTTGCCATTTGTGAGTTTCTAGACTTACTATCACTAGCACCCATAATGGTTGAGATTATCCTCATGTTATCTTTTTTAGCAGTAGCGGTTAAGCAGTATCCTGCTTCTTTAGTATAACCCGTTTTTAAACCATCAGCACCTTCGTACGTCTTAATTAGTTTATTGGTATTAACAAGCCAAAACTTATTATCCGTATTCTGCCTTAAATAATCTTCATATATTGTTGTATATTCAAATATCTGTTCATGTTTAACTAATTCTCTTGCCATCATTGCCATGTCGTACGCTGATGAATAGTGATTCGCTTCATCTAAACCAACGGCGTTTTTAAAGTTGGTATCTTTAAGTCCTAACTCTTTGGCTTTTTTATTCATTTTACTAACAAACTTTTCTTCGGTACCTGCTATTCTTTCCGCAAAAACCATGGTAGCATCCCTCGCTGTTACTAAAAAGCAGTAAAAAGTCGTTTAAATTTAAGCTACTGTTATCGTAGCCTACTATATTTAATTTAAAATGTAACATTACTTTATGATTATCATCGTCTTCCGATTCGAGTCTTTCAACTAATATGGTATCTATTATAGAACCGAAAATTCTAAATACACTCTCATCATCTTCAAATATTATATCGTGTACTTTTTTAAAGAAAGAATTAATATTTGACTTATAGTCAATTTCTGTATTTTTTGATAAATAATTTTGTTTCTGTTTTTCCAAAATAACCAAATCATTATTGTATTTTTCTCTCATTTCATTATACTCATCACCTTCAATTTCTTTTCTTGCTCTCATATTTATTAATTCTGATCTAGCATTTTTAATTTCATTAATTTTTTTATCCAATTCATTTAATTCTCTTGAATAATCTGATTTATTTTCAGTTTCACGAACTAAACTATATATTTCTTTCATCATATCATTTTCACTGTTTAAAATATTTTCCGCTACCTTTTTAAATATATCTAATAGTTCTTCGTAATGAATTATTGGTGTTTTGCAACCATTAAGTTTTTCTTTACCATATTTTCTATAATTAGAACACCCCCAATATTTACTTTCAACACCTGTTCGTTTATTTTTGTAAGCTCCCTTTATAAATGTTGCACCATCATGATAACATTTTATTTTGCCTGACAAAGCATATTTCATATTAGTTCTAGTTTTAGTTTGATAATTTTTTGAATTTTTATTTAATATTTTATTACATTTATCCCAAAGTTCCTCCGAAACTATTGGTGGACACGTTTTATTATCTTTATACACTATCCACTCATCAGGTTTAAATCTAATTCTTTTTCTTGAATGATAATCAACTGTAGTTTCTTTATGAGCACAAAAATAACCTTTATATTTTGGATTTCTAATTATTCTACCAATTACAGTTCCAGCAAGTGGTTTCCCAGTCTTGCTAACAATATTATATTCACTATATAGGTAATGACCCAATCTTTGAGTCCCCATTTCTCCTTTTGAATACTCATTAAAAATTAATCTAATAAGTTTTGCCTCTTCTTCTACAATCACTAATTTACCTTTATTTTTTTTATAACCATAAAAATTGTCATTTCCAGGAACAATACCCTTTTCTATACTTCTTTTATAACCAAATCTAACTCTCTCTGATAATTTTCTAATCTCATCTTGAGCTATGCTGGACATGATAGTTAAACGAAGCTCTGAATCCGAATCAAAAGTATTTATATTATCATTTAAAAAATATACACCCACACCATAAGATAACAATTCTTGAGTGTACTGAATACTATCAACTGTATTTCTAGAAAATCTCGAAATTTCTTTTGTTAATATTAAATTAAACATACCTTTTTTAGCATCATTTATCATTTTTAAAAAATTATCTCTTTTATTGACACTTGTACCACTTATTCCCTCATCAACATAACCATTCACAAATATCCAATTTGTTTGTGATTTAATATAATTTTCAAAATACATAACTTGATTTTCTAATGAATTTAACTGTTCATCACGATCTGTTGATACACGAGCATAAAATGTAACACGAAGTGGTAGGTCAATAAGCTTTTTCCCCTGTGCTAAAATATTTCTTATTGAATACAAATTCAGTAACATCGTTTTTCCTCCTTATATTTATAGTGGAATTTTAACTACCATATTCCCATTATCTTCTTTTTTTTCCAACTTATTTTCAAATTTCATGATATCTTCATCTAACTTTTTAACGATACTATTACATTGACAAAAATCTATTACACCTTTTTTACAAAGCTCATTGATAATTGCTTTTTGTAATTCTTTTTTAGCTATATCAACGGAAATATCGTTCTTCAAAGTGTTCCCTCCTCATTTAAACATATTTGAATAAATGAAAAAAAGAACTCAAATATTGAGTTCCAGTAATAATTTAAAAACTCAATATTTGTTAATGAAGATAGAATTAATCATAAAACACTATCTAAAATATTAAGTTTTCAAATAACATTCTATGAATTAAAATTAACTTTTAAATTTTTTAATCATTTTAGCAATATTAAATCCATCTAACTTTGTACCAAATGACAAAACTAAAATTTTTTCATCAAAGTAAGTTTCATTATCATATCTAATAATAATTTCACTAAACACATCTAGTTTCTCATTATAATTCAATTTTTCAAATTGTGATGCAATATTTTTATCTTCATTGCTATACATAATACCCATAATAGTTCCATTATCTTCATAAGCATCTTTACTATTAGACATACCATTATAAATCATAGCAAAATATTGTAATAAAATCGTACAAGCATTGGGTGAAAACCCAATCGCCTCTAAATTAAATATTTTTAAATTATCATCTTCCAGTAAATCTGGATTAGGCTCATTCCTATCATTAATCTGATTATTGTTTAATAAATTAAAAATATAAATAAGAAATTTTAATTTACAGATATCATTTTTTCCTTCTAATTCCTCAACTAATTTTCTTACATCTTCTGTTGTATTAGTAATATACATAT
>CAMMVQ010000007.1 GCA_946500425.1 uncultured Mollicutes bacterium
CCAGTAGGGCCAGTCACACCTTGAGGCCCAGTAACACCTTGAGGTCCGGTTGCACCAGTAGGACCGGTTACACCTTGAGGCCCAGTAGCACCAGTAGGGCCAGTCACACCTTGAGGCCCAGTAGCACCAGTAGGGCCGGTTACACCTTGAGGTCCGGTAGCACCTCTTGGACCAGTAGGTCCGGTAGGACCTGGGCAACCGTCACATCCTCTTGGCCCGGTAGGACCAGTAGGTCCCGTGCAATCATTTACCAAGCATTTGATAACTTCGCATAAGCAGTCATCTTTTTTGCAAGGTTTTTTAATCATTTCATTTAAATTTAGATTTTCTATATCGTTGTTCATTTTTATTTTTTTCCTCCTTTCAATACTAGAATATGTTGGTAACAAAAATATGACCGAGCGAATATAATATAGGTTATAGCATGATGGTTATATAACATAGATAAGTTCGTTTTATCTGATTGACATTTAATAATCAAACAAGTTAAAATAAAATTAGAAAAAATATGGAGGTGTAAGATGCTAGAAGGTAAAGTTGCCGTTGTAACCGGTGGAACAAGAGGTATTGGTTTTGCAACAGTAAAGAAATTTTTAGAAAATAATGCAAAGGTGGTTCTTTTCGGTTCTAAAGAAGAAAGCGTAAAAAAAGCGGTAGAGGAATTAAAAAGGATTGATGAGGGTTATGATGTTATCGGTTTTTATCCTAATTTGAATGATTTTAATGGGTTAGAAAAGGTATTTAACGATATAAAAGAACGTTATGGAAAGATTGATATTTTGGTAAATAACGCTGGTATAAGTGCAAGAGATAGCATATATGATTATAAGACAGAAGATTTTAATAAAATTATTAACTTAAACGTTAACGCGGTATTTAACTGTACTAAAGCGGCTTGTAAAATGATGAAAGAGCAAGGTGGAGGTGTTATTTTAAACACAAGTTCAATGGTTAGTATATATGGTCAAGCTGCAGGCTGCGGTTATCCTGCTAGTAAATTTGCTGTAAATGGTCTTACTAAATCCCTAGCAAGGGAACTAGGGCCTGATAACATTAGGGTAAACGCTGTTGCGCCGGGTGTTATTTATACTGATATGATGAAAGACGTACCAGAAGAATTAATAAAACCAGTTATCGCTGGAATACCACTTGGAAGAATAGGAAAGCCAGAAGACATCGCTAACGCATTTTTGTTTTTGGCAAGTGACATGGCAAGTTACGTAACTGGTGAGATTTTATCAGTTGATGGAGCTGCAAGGAGTTAAAATGGATAAGAAAGTTTTAAGAAATTTATCGTATGGTGTATATGTTGTAACAAGTAAAGATGATGATAGAAACGTTGGCTGCATCGCTAACAGCATAATGCAAGTAACCTCAAATCCAATGACGGTTGCAGTAAGTATAAATCATGATAATTACACTAATTCTTGTATTAAAAAAAGTGAAAAACTTGCTATTTCAATTCTAAAAGAAGATAGTGATGCAAAAATAATTGGTGAGTTTGGTTTTAAAACAAGCCGTGATACTGATAAATTTGAAAATATAAGTTATAGTATGGTAGATGATCTTGCGGTAATTGATGATTCTTGTGGGTACCTTATTTGTGAAGTGATAGATAAAATGGAAACAGATATTCATACGGTGTTTTTAGCAAAAATAACAAACGCTGATGGATACACTACCAATAATCCAATGACTTATAAATACTACCATGAAAAGTTAAAAGGAACGTCTCCTAAAAACGCTCCTACTTATCAAGAAGAGTCTAAAGCTGAAGATGTTTCTGAAAAAAAGGTTCAAAGATGGCGCTGCAAAGTGTGCGGTTACATCTACGAAGGAGAAGAACTTCCTTCTGATTTTATCTGTCCAATTTGCGGACAACCAGCAAGTGAGTTTGAAAGAATGGATTAACTAGCCTTGGGCTAGTTTTTTTAAATTTAAAATGTTATATTAATAAAGAGGTGATTACTTTATATGTATGATGTTACCATAATAGGTGCCGGAGCATCAGGAGTTATGTGCGCGTTAGCACTAAAAGAAAAAGATAAAAACTTAAAAGTATTATTACTTGAAAAAAATGATAAATTAGGTAAGAAACTTTCCATAACGGGAAATGGCCGTTGTAATTTGGGAAACATAAATACTGATGTTTCTAATTTTAATAGCAAGTCAGATCTAAGTAATTTTAAAAAAGCACTTGAAATAGATAATTTTAAATTTTTAAATAAATTAGATAATCTAAACAATTTAGAAAGTTATTATGATTATTTAATTCGCTTTGGCGTTTTGTTAACAAAAGAAAAAGAGTATTTATATCCATACTCGATGCAAGCAATAAGTGTTTGTAAGTCCTTTGAAAGATGTTTAAATTATTTAAATGTAGAAATAAAGTATAATTATGATGTTTTAAAAGTTTCCAAAAAAGACGATGTTTTTACTATAAATGATGATATAAAAAGTAAGATTGTTGTTATTGCAACCGGAGGAAAAACATACCCTAAAACTGGTTCTACCGGGTTTGGCTATGATATATTAAAAAGTTTTGGACATACCATTACTGATTTGTATCCTTCCTTAACTAAGCTTAAAACTGATTATAAATACATTAAGGATTTACAGGGCGTAAGAGTAAACGCGAAAACTAGTTTAAGTGTTAACGAAAAAATAGAAAAACAAGAAACAGGTCAGGTTCAATTTACTTCTGATTCATTATCTGGAATATGCATATTTAACTTATCTAGAGACGTTAAAAATTATTTAAATGAAAATAAAACAGTTAAGATAATAATGGATTTGGTACCAGATTATAGTAATATTGAATTACAAAATTATATAAAAGGTTTCTCCTCATACAATATTTCCGATGCCTTATCCTGCATTATAAATAATAAACTTGCTAAAGTTATAACAAAAGAACTAAAACTTGTTAATAAAACGATAAAAGAACTAACTAAAAACGAACTTGATGGTGTTTGCTTTGCTCTTAAAAATATGCATTTTAACATAACTGGTACGGGTGATTTTAATACTGCGCAAGTAACTAATGGAGGTGCGGTATTAGATGAATTTACGAGAGATTTAGAGTCAACCAAGTGTAAAGGATTGTACGCTATAGGAGAAGTGTTGGACGTTGACGGTAAGTGCGGTGGATACAATCTTTCATGGGCATTTACTAGTGCGATAATAGCGGCAAATGATATTTTAAGAAGATAATGATTACAAATCATATATCTTTTTTAAATTGTTTAATAAAACAATTGATAGTATAATAGAATTATAAAGGATAGGAGAAGTAATATGAATGATGAGTTTAGAATGATAGAAGAACCTGATG
This sequence comes from uncultured Mollicutes bacterium, assembly GCA_946500425.1. Classification (GTDB taxonomy): domain Bacteria; phylum Bacillota_I; class Bacilli_A; order RF39; family UBA660; genus Aphodocola. The sequence goes on from CAMMVQ010000007.1 coordinate 3,335, forward strand.
AAAATGAAAATAACACTATGAAATCTAAAAAACATAAAAAGAAAAGAAAAAAACTTAGTAAAAAAGCAAAAATTATAATCGTAGTTATTTTATTAATTATAATAGGGGCTCTAGCTTTTGTTTTATTAACGCAAGATAAGAACTATGCAAAAACAAAAGAACCAGAAAAAAAGAAAAAAGAAGTAACAGAAGAAGAAAAACAAGTTCAAATCGTCGATTTATCATCAAACGCAAGACCATACGCTGTTATGATTAACAACAACAAAGCAGTTTGGGGATACCAAGCAGGATTACAAGATGCATACATAACGTACGAAATGATTGTGGAAGGCGGAATAACAAGAATGATGGCCTTGTTTAAAGATAAAAATACAGCAAGGATTGCATCGGTTAGAAGTGCAAGACATTATTATTTAGATTACGTAATGGAAAACGATGCAATATACGCACATATTGGATGGAGCCCTCAAGCGCAAAGCGATATTAGTTCATACGACATAGATGTTATAAACGCAAATAATTCAAGTGCGTTTACTTGGGATAGTGCTTTAAGAAATATTGCAAGAGAACACCGTGCATATACTTCTATGGCAAAATTAAAAGAAGTTGCCGCAAAAAAAGACTATAGAACAACAACGGAAGAAGATTTGCTTTTAAAATATCAAGCAGAGCCACTTGATTTAGCAAGTTATGAAGGAGCAGTTCCAGCAAACACGGTTAGAATTCCATATTCATCTAGTCATTTAACAAGTTATGGATATGATGCTGAAAACAAAGTCTATAAAAGGTATCAAAACAATACGGAGCATAAAGATTATGTAACAGGACTTCAGTATACCGCTAAAAACATCATTACTTATAAAGTGCATAATTATACTTTAAATGATGGATATTCCGGCGGAAGACAAGGTTTAAATAACGTTGGAAGTGGTGAAGGATATTATATTTCAGAAGGTTATGCTATTCCAATTACGTGGGAAAAACACGCTCGTTCAAGCAAAACGATTTACAAAGTAAAAGCAACGGGCGAGGAGTTAGTTGTAAATGACGGAAATACGTTTATCCAAATACAACCAGACAGTCAAACGTTAACAATTGAATAAATTAAAGCAAAAAACATACAATTTAATGGTGGTTGTATGTTTTTTATATACCTATTTTTAGTTGGCATTATAATTGGAACAGCCATGATAATTCCAGGTGTAAGTGGGGGAGTTATGGCGGTTATCTTTAACGTGTATAACAAGATGATAGAGGCACTTACAAACCTTTTTAAAGATTTCAAGAAGAATTTTATCTTTTTAAGCGTTTTGGGGTTAGGAATCCTAGTGGGAGCAATCTGGTTTAGTAGAATTATGATGTTTTTATACGTTCATCACGAGGTCGAAACTAAACTTTCTTTTATTGGTTTAATATTAGGTGGTGTGCCTTATCTTTTTAAAGAAGTCAAAAAAAATACTAACAAAACGGTTGATTATAAAGTTATGTTAATTACCATTATTTTATCATTAGTATTATGGTATGTTTCTTGTAACATAGTAAAAATAGATTTAGATTCTTCAAATAACTTATTTATTGGAACTTTTAATTTGTTTTTAGCTGGCTTTATTTATTCGGTAGGTAAGGTTATTCCGGGAGTAAGTGGGTCTTTTTTATTAATAATAATAGGAATGTACGAATACGTTCTAAAAGTTATTTCAAGCCCGTTTTCCTTGACTAAAATAGAACTTTTGAAATTAATTCCATTTCTTATTGGATTAATACTCGGAGTATTTATATTATTAAAGCTAATAAATCGTCTTTTAAAAAAGCGTTTCAGGTTAGTTTATAGTATTATAATCGGCTTTGTTATAGGCTCGATTCCCGCTGTTATTCCGACCATTTCAGTAAGTTTTAATACTATTATTGGTTTAATATTTATGCTTTTTTGTTTCTTTTTGTCTTTTAAATTATCAAAGTAGTATAAAAATTATAAAAATTTATTATTCTTACTTGACAATAATACCAAAATTTTAGTATACTTAAAGAGCTTTGAATAAAGTTTTATGGTTCCGTGGTGTAGGGGTTAACACGTCTGCCTGTCACGCAGAAGATCGCGGGTTCAAATCTCGTCGGAACCGCCATTTTTTTATATGGCTCTATAGCTCAGTCGGTAGAGCAAAGGACTGAAAATCCTTGTGTCGGTGGTTCGATTCCACCTGGAGCCACCAGTTTTTAAAAAATGACTAACCATTAGGGTTAGTTTTATTTTTCATTTGCTTAATTTAGTTTTATAATTGAAATTTTGTGAGTTTATGTCATTTTGATAATTTTATTAACGTTAGTATGTGTTATAATTATTTTAGAAAGTAGTTGAGATGACATGAAAAAACAAATAGTTGTAATAAATGGAACTGGTGGTAGTGGTAAGGATACCTTTATTGATTTTTGTTCAAAATATTGTGAAACATTTAATTTTTCATCAATAACTAAAATCAAAGAAATTGCTAAATTAATGGGTTGGACTGGTAGCAAAACAGAAAAAGATAGAAAATTTTTGGCGGATTTAAAATCACTTTCAACTAATTATAATGATATGCCTTATAATAATACAAAAAACGCTATTGATGATTTTTATAAAAGTAGTGCTTTAATCATGTTCATTCATGTACGTGAGCCAGAAGAAATAACAAAAATTGTTTCTGCGTTTGGGGCTATAACATTATTAATAAAAAGAAAAAATTATAAATTAATAACTTCTAATTTATCGGATGCAAATGTTGAAAATTATAATTATGATTATATAATAACAAATGATACCTTAGAATCTTTAGAAGTTTCCGCAAAAGAATTTGTTAAAGAGATTGTTAAATAATGTCTTTATCTTGATGATATAGATAAACTAACTTTAAATTTATAAAGATAATAAGTATATTTTAACATTTATAAAAACTATTGATAATTTATAATTTACGTGATATAATTAAAAGCGTCGCAGGGATTCTCTGTGATTGCTAGTATTGCGCTCGTAGCTCAGCTGGATAGAGCACTTGGCTACGAACCAAGGGGTCAGGGGTTCGAATCCCTTCGAGCGCGCCATTAAAATAAATGTTTTTTTATAATAATTATTTTAAGTAGCGTATTAATAAAAAAACATTGTAAATAATAATTTAGGTATTGATTTTTATAAATGTTTTTGATATTATTAATATGCGTTAATTAAATGTTTATTGGGGCTTTAGCTCAGCTGGCTAGAGCGCCTCGTTTGCACCGAGGAGGTCAGGGGTTCGAATCCCCTAAGCTCCACCAATATTAAAATAACTCTTGATTTTTCAAGAGTTTTATTTTTTTATGGTCGGGAAGACAGGATTTGAACCTGCAACCTCTACGTCCCGAACGTAGCGCTCTACCAAGTTAAGCTACTTCCCGAAAGTATGGCGCTCGCGATGAGAATCGAACTCATGACCTTTGCCTTCGGAGGGCAACGCTCTATCCAACTGAGCTACGTGAGCAACAATACAATTATAATTCTTTTAGCCTAATTTTGCAAATGAAAAGTCTCTAAATATTATAGAGACTTTTAGAATTTTAATTCTATTCCAATAGGGCAGTGGTCACTTCCGTATACGTCAGTATAAATTATGGGGTCAGAAACGTTTTTAATTATTGATTTTGAAACCAGAAAATAATCAATTCTCCAGCCAATGTTTCTTGCTCTACAATTTCCGATGTAGCTCCACCAAGAATAAGCATCCCTTTTATCCGGGTTAAAATATCTGAAAGTATCAACGAACCCAGCCTTTAACAACTCAGAAAATTTTTCTCTTTCCTCGTAAGTAAAGCCTGCGTTTCCTATGTTAGCCTTAGCGTTTTTTATGTCGATTTCTTCATGCGCAACATTGAAATCTCCGCAAACTACTACTGGTTTTTTCGTTTCAAGGTTTTTTAAATATTTTTTAATATCTTCTTCCCATTCCATTCTATATTCCATCCTTGATAAGTCCCTTTTAACGTTTGGCACGTACTGATTAACCAAAAAGAATTTATCAAACTCAAGCGTTATAACCCTTCCTTCATGGTCGTGTTTATCAATGCCAATACCATAAGTAACGCTAATTGGCTTATCTAACGTATAAATAAGCGTTCCAGAATATCCTTTTTTATCGGCGGGATTTAAATAACAATAGTAATCTTTTGGTTCAAAATCTATTTCATCAAGTTGTGCTTTTACCTCTTGCAAACAAACTATGTCGGCGTCGGCAGTATAGAAAAAATCTTCGAATCCTTTTTTTAGGCAAGCCCTAAAACCCGCTACGTTCCAAGAAATAATTTTCATATCATTCCTCCATGTATTTTAATTAGGTATAAATATTATATCATGTATAATTTTAGATGTAAATTAACGGATTTAAAATGGTTTAAATGATGAATTTTACTTGGCTATAATTTAATTTTTTTAGTTATATATCTAATTAAGACATTTGCACTACTGATATATTTATGAAAGAAATATAATAATATGGAAGGAGTGAGTATAAATGTACGGATGCTATCCTTATGGATATTACGGATATGGTCAAAGCGGCTCAAACTGGCTTTGGATTATAATAATAGTATTTATTATATTGTTTCTTTTCTGGGGCGCTAATAACAGGTGCGATAACCACCATAACTGCTGTTAAAAACGTTTAAAATAATAAGTATTGATAGCTAAAAGCTTTTAATACTTATTATTTTTCTATGAGGCCCGCTTTAATTATATCTTTTAAAAATCGTTTATTTCTACTGCTGATATTTGAACTTTTATTTATGTAAATTATTTTATTTTTTATTAATACTTCTATTATGGCTGGTTTGTTATTAATACTTCTATTATGGCTGGTTTGTTATTATAAAATATTATTTTTTTAAAAGTAGGAAAAATTAAGTTGGGTTCGTAGTGAAACCCGTAATCTTTTAAATAATCAATTGGCACACCAGATTTTATCTTCATTTTTAAGTCCACCTCATGATTAATTTTCCCAAATAGAGTAATTTAATTATTGTTTCATTATATTTTATACTTACTTTTAATTTTTCACTAGAGACTTATTTTTTTAAAGTTTTTAATATATAATATTTTTTGAAAGGAGAGTAATTTGTAGAAGATGAAAATCTAAAAATACGTTAATTACTTTAACAAGGGCTTTAGAAAAATGAAGTTAATCTAGAAATTAAATATGAAATAGTTTATAAAAAAATACATGACTAATATCATAGTCACGTATTTCTTATGTTATCTAAAGATTAGAAAATTTAACGTTGGAATTATTTTTAATAAAATAATCAGATGAAACTTAAAAAACAATAAGGAATTTCTAAGATAAGTAAAAACATTAAAAAAACCCTTAATAAATAAGGGATTATATACTTAATGGTCGGAAAGACAGGATTTGAACCTGCAACCTCATGGTCCCAAACCACGTGCACTACCAAATTGTGCTACTTTCCGAAAAAGCAATATGATTATAACATAATCATATTTAAAGTTCAATACCATTTTTTAATATTTTATGAATAATTTATAAAAATGTTACTTATTCATCTGAATTTAACTGATTAAATTCTTGATTAAGTGTGTTTAGTTCTTGTTGAATTTTATTTTCATCAGCCATTTCAAGGGTGTACCAACCTTTTTTAAACATTAAGTTATACGTTTCCCTTTGCAATTCACTTGCTTCGTTTAGCATGTCATGAAAATCATTATATAGTTTGTCATTACTAGCTTCCGTTGTTGCGGTTGCATAATTTTTAACAATTTCCTTTTCAACGTTTAAAATGCTTGTAACGTAATCTTTATCATTCATTTTGCTAGTATTTGGCACTTCAGTTTTTGGGTTACTTATTTTATTGTTCATTTTTCCTCCTTATTGTAATATGTTTAATACTGCTTTAGCATGTTCTTTGTGGGTATCTGCTATTTTTTCCAAAAGAGCTTTTATCTCTTCGTCAGTCGCTTCATTTGAAAAGTGTTTTGCTAACTTGGAAGCATTAAAGTTCCAGTTGTAGATATCACACAAGTAGTTCAAATCCTTTCCAGAAATAATATTTGGTACTTCTTCATAATTTTGTTTCATAAATCCTCCTTCAACAATATTATGGCTGGAAAAATAAAATTATAAACAGTAAAAAGAGTTTATATACAACTCTTTTTACTTAAATAATTAACCGCGTATTTGATTAATGTTTCTAATTTTTGTATCACTTATGTTACTTTCTATTGCCATGCTTTAATTCTCAACTTAAGGCAGGTCCTTAGTGTCTGGTAGATGTAATATATAAGTCCGCTAATTAGTTACAATTGATGCTTAGAATTTAAACAAGGTTATAGGATGTAGTATTAAGAATATCACTCAAGCCAAACTCCCCTAAATTCGCTATCGAAGATGCATCTTCATTTATATAATATTCAAAAATAAAAATATGTAGCTTTAATCCGCCCTCATGTGTTGAATATATCTATCATTTAAAAAATCTTAATTAGTAACTTACTAACTAAGATTTGCTATTTAAAATACGAACCTTTATCACAACGGTTACCCCATGAGTCTAATTTTTCTCCATCTTTTTTCACTACGATTACTTCACAGTGGTTTGGACACCCCTTACATTCAACAGCCTTTGTTTCAAAATCACTGTTTGAAACGTTAAAGCTAAAAGGCCTTTCTACGTTCTTTTTCATTGCTAGTATCGCACATCCTAAAGCTCCCATTAAATGACCGTTTTCGTCAGTTATAACTTTTTCGTTTAATATTTTTTCAAACGCGGTTTTAACACCTATATTTTTACTTACTCCTCCTTGAAATATAATAGGGGATTCAAGCTTTTTTCCTTTAGCTACGTTGTTTAAATAATTTTGGGCAACACTGTTACATAATCCTGCAATTATGTCTTTTTGACTATATCCCATTTGTAATTTATGAACTAAGTCACTTTCGGCAAAGACGGTACAACGGGCGGCGATGTTGGTTGGGTGCTTGCTAGTTAGGGCGATTTCTCCAAAATCTTCAACTCTTATTCCTAGCCGTTTTGCCTGACTCGAAAGAAAGCTTCCGGTTCCTGCCGCACAAAGCGTGTTCATGGCATAATCAGTTACAACCCCGTCTTCAAGCAATATGATTTTAGAGTCTTGACCACCGATTTCGATTATGGTTCTAACGTCTTTGTGTAAAGATAGTGTTCCTATCGCGTGAGCGGTAATCTCGTTTTTTATTACAGTTGCCCCTAACATTGTTCCAATAAGTTTTCTTGCCGAACCGGTAGTTCCTACCGCAACGATATTTATTATTTCTTCATCAATTTGCTGCCTTAATTCTTTTAATACCTTTTTAACGGCTAGAACCGGATTACCTTCGGTCCATAAGTAAGAACTTGCGATGATTTTTTCATCTTCATTTATTATTACCCCCTTAGTTGAGATTGAACCAATATCAATTCCTATGTATCCTTTCATTTTCTTCTTCCTTTCTAATCGATAATAAGTCATAGAATGCTTCTATTCTTGTTTTTAATCCCTCATTACTTGTTTGCTCATCAAAAGATAAAAAAATAATCGGCATCTTTTTTTCTTTGGCAACCCTCATTATAATCGGAATGGCACCTATTTCTGGCGTACAACCAGTTGGTTTGGTATGGATTATTCCATCAAACTTATGCTTTGAAAGCCAAAGGGTTCGGTAAACGTTATCAAGCCCGTCAGCGCCTAATTTATATTTACAATATCGTTTGCTTTTCCACTTTATGTATGGCGCAAATAGAGCCTTTTTCCATAAAAGGTAAGTTAAGTTAGTAAAACGTTTGATTTCTACGTGATAAGATGCTAACATTTTCTCAAGTTCATAAGTAGAAAAGGGTTCCATTGCCGTATAAAGTTCTCCAATTATACCAACTTTAATGCAATTTTTAGGCTTATTTATTTTTACTTTTTTTATTTTCCTTTTATACTTAAAAAAACATCGTTTTAAACTTAAGAATCCTTTTGTTTTATCAGCTTCTTTTAAAAAGTTATTTTTAAGTTTTATAAAGGAATTCTTTTTTTCCTCAAAACCGATTCTTTCTCTAATTAATTCTTCTATTTTATCTAAGTACTTTATGTAGAAAAAGGTTGTTATTAGTTCGTGAATTAACTTTCTTTTTTTTAATTTTGGATTAAGTTTTTTTAATAACTTGTATATTTCGTTTAGCCTTAAATGACTTTTTCCAATTATTTGAATAAATTTAAATTCATATCCTAAATCTCTTAATATTGTTTCTTGAACTTCGGCGTAATACCGGTAGCGACATCCCCCTCCGGCCTGAATTAAAACGGTAGCACCTTGCTCTAACGCCTCGATATAGTTTCCAAGATTGTACTTAAATGGTACGCAAACTGAATCCGGACTATATTTGCTACCCATGTTTATGGTTTTTTTGGTAATTTGCGGGGTGTCCATAACTTTTTGATTAGTGGTGTTTTTTAGTAACCTTTTTATCGGATGGCAATAGCTCCCTAAGTGGGGGAAGGCAATTATTTCTTTCATAGGTGAATTCCTCCTTTTAACATGTCTAAGAAACTTTCTAATCTTGTTAATAAAGCTATGTTACTATTTAATTCTTCAAAGGTTAAAAGAAGAACTTTTGCGTTTGCTTTCTTTCTTAGAATCATTTCGTTGGTTAATGAATCTGGTCCACAAGGAAAAGCACTAATTACGATTACGCCATCAACCTTATCTTTGTAATACATGAACGAAGCTAAAAGCTCTTTATTCATTGTCCAGTGAACTTTAGGTGATATTTTTTTAGCGTATTTATTTACTAACTTTTCATTAAAGATATCGCTATATATTATTTCTACCGGGTAATTGGAAAGAAAATCAGTTATGCTTTTTCCAATTAGACAATCTTTTGTGTTGTAAGGATGACCTAAAATTAAAATCTTTTTTTTGTTTGTTTTTAACTTGATATTTTGATTTTGTTCCTTTTTTTCTTTTTCAATTTTTTCTTGGCTCTTAGCAAAAGCATAAGCTTTCTTGGACTTTAATTTGCTAAATCCAAGTGTGTTTCCCATTGCTATGAAGGCTTTTTTTTCACTTTTATGATGTTTTACATCAATGTTATAATTAAGAATGTTTAATTCTGGATAAACGTTTTTTATTAAATCGTAAAGACAATTGAAATTGGTGCATACTTGCTCATCTTTTTCTAATGAGTATATTCTTGGAACGAGAACGTAATCACACTTGTTTTTTAAGCTTTCTACGTGGCCAATGAATAGTTTAAGTGAAAGACAAGCTTCATCGATACTTTTTTTCTTGCCTTTTTCTAGTAAAAGCAAGTTGCTTTCTTCACTAACCATAACCGGAACGTTTAAGGCTTTGAAAAATGATTTCCATAACGTTTCGTAGCGATAATAAAGTAGTCCCTTAGGTAGTCCAACTGTTTTCATAATAAAATCGTCCTTTCGGTTAATAATATGAACACTAACTTATTTTTTGTAAAATTTAATTCGACGATTTATTATAATATTCTGAAATTTCATTAATTTACTTATAAAAAACATAAAAAATTAAAAAAATATATTGCAATTTTATTTTTTCTATAGTAGAATTAAATAGTCAGTTTTATCTGTTACAAAAAAATGGGCTTGTAGCTCAGCTGGTTAGAGCGCACGCCTGATAAGCGTGAGGTCGATGGTTCAAGTCCATTCAGGCCCACCATTTTGTTTGTTAAAACTAGCTGGCACGTTGGTGAAGTGGTTTAACACACCGCCCTTTCACGGCGGCATTCATGGGTTCAAATCCCATACGTGTCACCAATTAAGTAAAAAAAGTCCTGTCGAAAGATAAGGGCTTCTTTTTTATTTTTAATTAAAATTTCTTGTTATTTATTTTTTACCATCGTAATTTAGTATTAATGAAATTGCTAGCATGTAACTTAAAAGGGAAGAACCACCATAACTTATAAAGGGTAAGGTAATTCCCGTAATCGGAAGAACACCGACGTTCATTCCTATGTTTTGTACTTGTTGGTATACTATCATCGCACCAAACCCCGCGATTATATAACGTAGGTTTTTATCATTGGTTTCGTCCGATACTTTAAATAGTAACACGTCAAACACCGTAATCATGGTGATTAGGATTAACGCTCCAATAAATCCAGTATTACTAGCATAAACAGAAAAAATAAAATCAGTGTGTGGTTCGGGAATGTAAATAGGGGTGTTTCCTATGCCAAAACCAAATAAACCGGCTGCTTTTATGGCTGCTAAAGCGTTGGTAAGTTGCATGCCACTTTTATTTGACCAATCTAATAGTCTGTCGATTCGGTAAAAAAACGAAGTTCCAAAAATATTAATAAAGGTATCTTGATAATTAAAATAGAAGGTTAAAAATACTGCCAGAATAATAATTAACATAACTATTATGACTATAAATATACTTTTTCTTATTCCGTAGATGAAAAGCATAACAAAAGAAATTAAGAAGTATATTATTACCATTCCCGTGTCCGGTTCTAAAAAGGTTAACACACTCGGAATTAAAGTTACGAACATAACGACAAAGAAGGTTCTAAGGTCATCTTTTAGGGTTCTCTTATCATGTTTTTTATTTTCATGATCAAAGATTTTTACGTTTGTTAAAATAAGAATGATTTTCATGAACTCGCTCGGTTGTACAGAACCAATTCCGGGAATAACGAACCAGCACTTTGAGTTGTTTACCTCTGTTCCGAAAATAAGAAGTAAAAAAAGTAAAACGTTTCCTAAAATATATAGTAAAAAAGCATAATCAATTATTTTTTTACACTTAAACTTTGTCGTTACACCAATTATTATAAATCCTATTATGTACCACATAATTTGTTTTAAAATGATGTCTTTACTATGAAAGTTTATTGAGGCAGCATAAATGGAGCTTATACTTATTATAAAGAATATAAAAAGAGGGATTAGTATTTTGTTTTTAGTAATGTATTTTTTCAAATTTTAGCACCACCTTAGTATTAAAGCTTTTGTTTTTTCATAATATTTTTATAGGAGGAATATTGTATGAAAGATAAACATCCGGAAATTTATAAAAATAAGATTGACAAGTCACGTTTTAAGTTTCAAAAAGAATATTATGTTAGTTCAAACCAGGCTGCCGAAAAAAAAGAAGACAGAAACGGTTCGCGCCAAATGGTTGATAAAGCAGCGCTCTTAAGAAAAATAAACGGCATTTTCCAAAGGCCAGATTACGTTTATCAAGCAGATGTTAATATTATGTACAAAAACGGGGAAAATATTGAAAAAAAGGTGGTAGGAGTTAGAGATAATTACTTAATAACAATAGATAACGAAAGAATATTAATTGACGATATTTTGGACATAAAATAAAAGACCACTTAATAAGTGGCCATTTTTTAAACACCTTCAACGAAAGTATCAGCTAAGCATTTTATGGTGCATAAGCAGTCTGTGTTGACTGTGAAAAATGAATTTGTTGATGTGTATGTTGATGTTCCGGTATTAAATACCAAGACTCTTAACGTAGCGCAACAACCGTCTATTTTTTCTACCCTGAAAATGTTTGATGTTGTCGTTTCACCAGGTGTGTTTGAAACTGGCATTGTAACTGGAGTACCATTGCAGTAGTATAATGTTACTGGTCTGGTGTTAAAGTCAACTGATGAATTAGGTCCGAAGAAAGCTCTTGTACATGTTTCCAAGCAAGACGTACCAGGACATACTTCACATTGAAGAATGTTTATAACTTTTAATATTTCAGCAATGCAGTTGCATTTTGAACTTGAGTTAGAATTGTCACACATAATATTCACCCTTTCTATCTTTTTCATTAGTAGCTTATTCAAAACTCATTAATTAGTACCACTTTAAAAGCCCGAGTGTGGGTTATATTCTTAAAAAATAACTTTGCTTGCATTTTTATTATGCTTGTTATATAATTTCAAGTAGGGTGATAAAATGATAAAATACGTTATTATTATTGCGGTTCTTGTTTTGATTGCATTAGTAATCATAAAGGCAAGCAAACCGGATTTCAAGTACGAGGCTAATAAGTTGGTTGAGTATTTAGGGGGAATAAAAAACATTACTAACATGGAAGTTAGCGTTTCAAGGTTTAAAGTAACCCTTAAAGATCCATCTAAGGTTAATAAAGAAGGAATTCAAAAGCTTGGGGCTAGGGGAATTGTCGAAATTGATAACACGATTAAAATAATTTTTCAAGATGACGCTAAAAAACTAAAAAAATGTATTGAGCAGTTAAAAGACGAATAAATTTTACATTTTTTTGTATATTATTACAAAATTCGACAAAAAACGATTCGGAAGTATACTATAATCCAATTATCAAAGGTGGGGTTTATATGTTTACTTCTGTTTTTTTAGATTTAGTTTATTTGTTCTTTCCAATTTCAATTTATTTTTTATATCTTGTTTATAGCAAGGCGACTTACGAAAAAGAAAAAACGATTTTTCTTGATTTAGCTCTTTTTACAAGCTATTATTTATGTAGTAAATTTGCTACCGAAACCTCTGTTTCCGTACTGTTAATAGGGGTTGCCTTAATCATTGCAATTCATAAAAAAAGAATAATTTCTAGTACTCTATTAATTTTTGGAATATCATTTTTCTTTTCGAAGGTATATGACGTTAACGTTTCCATTAGCCTATTTAGTTATGCTTTGATTTTTGCTTTGGGCTTCTTAACAAGATTTAAAATATCGGATATTTATGTTTTGGTAAGAATATTATTTGACTTAATAATTATGATTTTTACTCCCAATGAGTATTTTACGTTTGATAACTTTATTTTCTTTTTGATATCATGGATGCTAATGTACGTTGTTTATTATTTTATTATATGGCTTTATACCAAAGTTGAAACGGTAGTAAAAATGTATCGCTCGTTTGATGAAATAATGAAAGAAAAAACACTTTATGAATCACTTTTTAAGATTACGCACGAAATTAAGAATCCGCTTGCGGTTTGTAAGGGATATTTAGATATGTTTGATATTAAAAACGCCTCACGTGCTAACAAATACATTGGGATAATAAATCAAGAGATTGATCGTACCCTTGTTTTACTTCAGGATTTTTCTAACGCTTCAAAATTAAAGATTGAAAAAAACGAAACCGATATAACGATGTTAATGGAAGACGTTTGCGATGAATCTAGAATGGTTCTTAAAGGAAACATTAAATTTGAGTACTACTTAGATGATAAGGAAATTTATATTAACGGTGATTATAACCGGCTTAAACAAGTTTTTATAAACGTAATTAAAAACGCAAAGGAAGCGATTAAAGAACGGGGAATAGTAAAATTAGAGGCAAGGAAAGTAAAGGAAAACTACGTTGTTACTATTAAGGATAATGGTGGTGGTATGGATAAGGAAACGATTGATAAAATAGGAACTCCGTTTTATACCACTAAAAAGTGTGGCACCGGCTTAGGAGTTTGTTTTTCTAAAGAGATAATTGAAAAGCATGGCGGAGTAATGGAATATAAATCTAGGAAAAACCATGGTACAACCGTAAAAATAACGTTACCAATACTAAAACATAAATAAAACAGCTTTTAAGCTGTTTTATTTAGTCTGTATAAGTAAATGGTGGGGTGGTTAAATAACCTTATTTTTATTTTACTTGTTCCTATTCCTGGGTTAACGAATAATTTGGTTTTATTTACTTTTTGGTAATTATTTTTATATTCACTATCAATTAGTAAGTCTTTTATTTTAGGAATGTTTATTTGTCCGTTATGCGTGTGACCTGACATTGCCAAATCAAAATCATAATCCTTAAACTCATTAATGTCATCGGGGTCATGCAATGCTAATACCTTAAACGGTGGGATGGCTTGTCCGCTTTCAAAAAAGGATTTTACCGCGTTTTTTCCAATTAATAAAATTGGTTGCCAAGAATCATTGTAAATTAATTGAGCGTTATTGTTAAGGTTTTCAAATCCTGATAAATTTAGGATTGAAACCGCTTCTTCAAAATCTTCTTCGCCGGTTACGTAATACTTTCCCAATTCTGCGTTTATGTTACCTAATTCTTTTATTATTTTTTGCTTTTCTTTTTCTTCTAACTTATAATTTTCGTCGATTAAATCTCCGGTAAAAATCACAACGTCAGGCTTGGTTTGGTTTATTTTTTTGGTTAACGAACTTACGGTTTTTATGTTTACCGTTGAACCATAGTGCAAGTCTGAAAACTGTAAGATTTTAAGGCCGTGCATACTATCATCTATTTTTGATGATTCAACCTTAAATTCTTTTATAAAAATTCCTTTGGTTGCCAGCGTAAACGAATACGTAATTATTAGTATGATAATGATTAATAATTTTATTTGCCATCTTAGTTTTATTCTTTTTTTCTTTTCCTCTTTTTTTTCTTCCTTTACCATTTTATCCTCCTAGTATTTGGGTGGATACCAAAATAAAATTATGTAGCATGTGAACCATGATTGGCAAAGCTATATTGTTTGTTTTGGAAAGCAAAAAGGCAAAGGCACATCCCATTGAGCCATAAGGAACCACGTATAAAAAATCATCAAGGGAGTTATAGCTACCCAAAACGTGTAACAAACCAAATCCAAGCCCACTTATCATAATGAAAATCCATTTGTTTTTAATTATTCCTTGCAAAGCTTTTCTAAAGGTCATTTCCTCTAATACGGGCGCCACAATGGTGCAACTAAAAAGCATGTAAAAAGGAGCTATTTGAATGCTTTGCCTTACCAACGCTTCGTTGTTTGAAACGTTTTGGTTAGAAACAAGACTTATTAATAGTGAGGATATGGTCATTATAACGCAACCACTAACCCAGCAACAAATTGCTATAAAAGCTCTATCACTAAAGTGCTCTTTTAAATCTTTTATCCCTGATATTATATCTTTCTTAAAGATAAATAACATTAAAAATACGTATACTAAGTCGTTTGCTATCAACGCCATGAAATATGGGTAGCCGCTTAAATCACTTATGTTTAAACCAATCATCCTAAATAAATTAATTAAGAAGTTAGCTTGGTATAAAAAGTACAATAATATTACTAGTAAAAATTTATAGTACTTTTTAAACCAGCATTTAACTTCGCTAAAAGCATTTGCTATTATATCATCCGTCAAATTATTCACCTCTATATTAAATTATATCACAATTTAATATGCTTTAAACTCATAAGTAGCAGTTTACGAAAGATAAATATTTTTATAAAAAGCATTGAAATATATATTTATTATGTTATAATACTTGTAGCAACAAAGAGTGGGGCTTTAAGTCCTGCTCTTTATAATTAAGGAGGAATGAAAATGGAAGAAAGGGTAAAGACGTTAATTGAGACGCCTTTAAAAGAAGTTAACATTAAACTTTGTGGAGTTGAATATGTTAAGGAAGGTGGAACGTATTTTTTAAGAATAACGATTGATAAAGAACCGTTTGTTGACGTCGATACCTGCGTTATGGCAACGGAAATCATTAATCCTTTAGTTGATGAAATAGAAGATGAATTTAAAGAAGCGTACGTGCTTGACGTATGTTCTAAAGAAAAAGGAGAAAAATAAAATGAACAGTAAGGAGTTTATAACAGCATTAAAATCTATTTGCAAAGAAAAGGGAATTAGCGAAGATATCATTTTCGATGCGATGAAAACGGCTTTAGAAAAAGCTTACACAAAAAATACGGGCCTTCCTAACGTAAGAATTGACATAAATAAAGAAACGGGAGAAATAAAAGCTTTTGCTTATTCTAGGGTAGTAGAAGAGTATGAGGATGAAGAAGAAGTAAAAGAAGACGAGGTTCAAATTTTACTTGAGGACGCCAAGAAAAAGGTTCCTGACATAAAGCCAGGTGAAACAATTGAAGAAGAAGTTTCCCTAAAAGACTTTGGACGGGTTGCCACGATGACCGCCAAACAAATATTGGTTCAAAAGGTAAGAGAAGCCGAAAGACAAAGTATCATGAGTGAGTTTGCTGATAAAGAAGGTGAGCTATTAGTTGGTACGTTATCTAGGGAAGACAGTCAAAATTATTACGTAGACCTAGGAAGAATGCATGGGATTTTGCCTAAGAACGAACTTATTAGTGGTGAGGAGTTAAAGATGGGTTCTTCCGTTAAAGTGTACGTAACTAAAATTGATGATACCGGTAAAAGTCCACTTATTCTTCTTTCAAGAAAGCATTATGGTTTTGTAAAACGCTTACTTGAAAATGAAATTCCTGAGCTTAATGACGGGACGGTTATTTTGTATAGTGTTGCTCGTGACGCGGGGTCAAGAAGTAAAATTGCCGTTTATTCTGAAGATGAAAACGTGGATGCGGTTGGTGCTTGTATCGGTGAAAAGGGTTCAAGGATTAACCGTATATCAAACGAACTAGGTGGTGAAAAAATAGACGTTGTTAAGTACGATAAAGACCCGATAACGTTTATTAAAAACGCTCTTTCTCCGGCTCGTGACGTTAAGGTTTACATTTTAGATGAAAAGAAAAACGAAGCACTAGCCATTGCCGAAGGTGATAATTTATCTTTAGCAATTGGAAAAAAAGGTCAAAACGTAAGATTAGCGGCAAGACTTACGCATTACCGGATAGATGTAAAAACTGAAGAACAAGTAAAAGAAGAAAAAATAGACCTTTCTTCAGCTTTATCTTAAAACATGAAGGTGAAAAAACATGAAACCAAAAAAGATTCCAATGCGCACTTGCGTTGTTACTAAAGAAAAGTATCCTAAAAAAGAACTAATAAGAATAGTAAGAGATAACTTAGGAAACGTTTCGGTTGACGTAACCGGACGAGCAAACGGACGTGGGGCGTATTTAAAAAAAGATTTAGAAGTAGTTAATAAAGCTAGAAGTTCTAAAGCTTTAGAAAGATATTTGGAAGTGCTTATTCCGGAAGGAATATATGAAGAATTAGAAAACATAATAAAAAACGATAAATAATAGTATAAAGAAAGAGGTGGGGTATCATGATGAGTGTTTTAGAATACGCACAAGATATGAATAAAGAAGTTAGCGACGTTTTAAAGATGTGTGATAAGCTTGGAATAGAAGCATCAAAAGAAGATGACATGCTTAATGATGATGCGATTATCGAGCTTGATAACGCTTTTCAAAGAGAAGAAGAAAACGTAGCTGACGAGGAAATAATTAAAAAAATCGAAGAAGATGATTACTATGATGAAGTGGTTGACACTTTAATTGACAAAAAAGACGTAATTTATAACAGTGAACAAGCACCCGCTAAAAATAAGAAGAAAAAAAATAAGTCTAAAGAAAAAGACATAAAAGATGCTAAGAAGGCAATGTATAAAAATAAAGAGAAGTTAGTGTCTAACGAGGTGGAGGATAAAAATGTTATTTTGTACAAAGATAACATGACCATAAAGGATTTTGCGGACGCACTTGGTAAAAACGTTTCTGAAATAATAAAGAAACTAATGGAGCTTGGCGTTATGGCAACGGTTAACACGGCGATTAGCTTTGATGACGCTTCCGTGTTGGCCTTGGAATATGATAAGAGTTTAAAGAAGGAAGAAACTGCTAACATTGCTAACTTTGAGGAGTTTATAGTAAATGATAGCGAAGAGGACTTAGTTGAAAGACCACCGGTTGTAACTATCATGGGACACGTAGACCACGGAAAAACATCTTTGTTAGACGCGATAAGAAAAAGTAGTGTGGTTGACACCGAACATGGTGGGATAACACAGCACATAGGAGCTTATCAAGTTAGCTACAACGGTAAAAAGATTACTTTTATCGATACTCCAGGACATGCTGCCTTTACTGAAATGAGGGCAAGGGGAGCTTCTATTACAGATATCGTAATAATAATTGTTGCGGCGGATGATGGGGTTATGCCACAAACGATTGAGGCAATTGACCACGCTAAAGCCGCCAAAGTACCAATAATTGTTGCGGTAAACAAAATGGATAAACCAGGAGCTGACCCAGAAAGGGTAATGCGTGAAATGAGTGAACATGGTCTTACTCCGGAAGCTTGGGGCGGAGACACTTTATTTGTTAATATTTCTGCTAAAACCCACCAGGGAATAGACAACTTATTAGATAATTTACTGTTGTTAGCGGAAATGCAAGAGCTAAAAGCTAACCCAAAAAGATATGCCTTAGGCACGGTAATAGAATCAAAACTTGATAAAAACGTAGGTACGATAGTAACCTTACTAGTTCAAAATGGTACGCTAAGATTAGGTGACCCAATCGTTGTTGGGGAGTTCTTTGGAAAGGTTAGAACTTTGAAAAACGACTTGGGTAACGAGGTGGTGGAAGCTTTACCATCAACTCCGGTTGAAGTTACTGGCATTTCTGGCGTTCCAACCGCCGGTGATAAATTCATGGCTTTTGAATCAGAGAAACAAGCTCATAGTGTTGCCGAGCAAAGAAGCGAAACCGCTAAACTCAAGGCTAATACCTTAGCAAGCGCAATAAGTTTAGATGATTTATTTGGAAAAATCTCAGAGGGTTTAAAAGAGATAAACATCGTCTTGAAAGCGGACGTTAAAGGTAGTGAGGAAGCGGTTAAGAATACTTTATCAAAAATAGAGGTTGAAGGTTGTAAACTTAACGTAATAAGAAGTGGTGTTGGCACGATAACCGAAAGCGACATTGTTTTGGCAAATGCTTCTAGTGCCATAATAATTGGTTTTAACGTAAGACCAAGTGCTAAAATCCTTGACGTTGCAAAAGATTATGGGGTAGACGTAAGATTACACAACATAATTTATAAAGTGGTTGAAGAAATGGAAGCCGCAATGAAGGGAATGCTTGATCCAGAATATGAGGAAAAGGTTCTAGGGTCTGCTGAGATAAGAAAAATTTACAAGTTTTCTAAGACCGGAAACATAGCTGGTTGCTACGTTTTAGATGGGGTTATAAAAATGGGAGCCAAAGCTCGTGTAATCCGTGATGGAATCGTTATTTATGACGGAAAAATAAATAGCTTGCAAAGAGAAAAAGACCAAGCTAAAGAAGTTAGGGCTGGCTTTGAGTGCGGTATAACTCTAGAAAACTATGGTGACATTAAAGAAAAGGACGTAATAGAAGCTTACGAGCTTGTTGAAATAAAGAGGTAACGTTATGAGTGTTAAAACAAAAAGAATCGCAAGTTTATTAATGCAAGAAATAAGTGATATCATTCAAAACGAAGTATATGATAAAGACATAAGCTTCGTTACTTTGACTGGTTGTAAAGTTGATACCGACCTTTCTTTAGCCCAGGTTTATTGCACCGTTTTTGACGAGTCAAAGAAAGACAAATGTATTCATGACCTTAACGCCGCTAAAGGATTCATTAAGTCTGAACTAGCTAAAAGAAAATTAGAAATAAGACGAATTCCAGATTTAAGATTCATATACGATGAATCAGTTAGTTACGGAAATAAGATAGAAGAGATAATTGACGAAATAAAAAAAGATGAACAATAACTTAAAAAATGTTCATCTTTTTTGTTGTATTTTGTAGAAATAAAAGTAAAAAAAGGTTATAATTATATTAATGTCAGGGTAGGTGATAATTTTATGATTAGTTTAATTAAGAAAGATAACGTTAGTTTGTCAATTTTGGAGACTGACTTTGATGTTTTTACGGATATAGTAAGTACCTTTAGTGATGAAACTTTAAAAAAGGATTGCTTGATTAGTTTGGATGAGTATGTTATTCCCGAATATTTTAGAAACAAAATGACACTTTCTTTGCAAACCGGTAAAACGCTTATTGGTTACGTGATTTTTGAGTTTAAAAATAATAATAACATTTCACAGGTTCAAATAGATAAATTATGTGTTTTAGAACGGTTTAAAGATAAAAACATGGAAGTATTACTCCTTGAGGGAGTGATGTATATTGCGGGGGAAATAGGCTCTAGAAACGTTATTGTAACGGCTAAGGACACTGACACAAAGATAATTGGTATTTATCAAGCCCTAGGTTTTTATGAAGTTGGAATAAGTGAAAATGGTAATTTATATAGCGTAAGTGTTAGTACCGCGGTAAACTCCTTAAAATTAAACGAACGTTTTAGAAACATTGAACCTGATGCCGTTGATTATAAAAGCTTAAAGTTAATTAAGAAAATTACGGCGGGAAGGTCTGGTAACATATATCTAACCCAAGATGGTAGGATTTTAAAAATGTTTACCTCTTCTTCCTTTACTTACGTAAAAGACCGTGAAGAAACTTTAAAGTACATTAAGAACTTAGACGTTAAGGAAGTGGTAAAACCAAAACACTTAGTTTATTATGACGGGGTATTCGTTGGTTACATAATGGAGTATTTACCCGAGGGAGAACCTTTATGGTCAAGGAGTAATGAGTATAGTTTTGAACAGAAACTAGATAAAATAAAAGCAATTGAAAACGTCATGAAAAAACTTCATAAAAAGAATATTTATATATGTGACTTAAATCCTGATAACATATTTTTTGATAAAGAAGGTAACGTTAAATTCATTGACTGCGATTCGTTCGTAATAAAAAATAACGTTATAAACGTTGAGGTTGACCCGGTATATCGTGATCCATACAACCGAATAGTTTCTTCAAAAACCGATTTATATGCTTTTGCAATAACTTCTTTACAGCTTTTAATTGATGAAAAATTTGATAAAAATGCAACTTCTTTGGACATTGAAAAAATATATAATAAAAATAAGAATAAATTACCAGTAAGTTTTAAAAATTACTATGATAAGTTGTTTAAGACCAAAGAACGGTATTATTTAACCGAAGCTTACGAAAAGTATTTGGACGAGATATATAACGAAGAGGAAAGCAGTACTTCCGAAAATAAAAAAAGTGGCAAAATAAGCGTTATAATCCTTTCGTTCATCATGGTTTTAATAGCCGTAATAGGATACGTGGTATTTAGGATTAGCAGGTAATAAGTAATTGTTTTACTCGAAAACTTTATAGAAAAGTATAATATAGAATTATAAGTTGTTTTATTAGTTAGGAGGGTTTGGGATGACAACTTTAAAATCGCACGTAGATTCAAGAACGCTTAACGCGCTAAATAAAAACGTGGGTAAAAATTTATCATTTTATTATTTAGTAAAGGATAATTTATGCTCGATAGATGATGAATGTTTAGAAGATATTTCGCAACTTGACCATTTGAAAGTAATGGGTGAAATGTATGTTCCTTTTATAGATTATAATTTTTCCCTTGTGTATGTTATAAATCATGACACCGGGAAAATAATATATAAAAACTTATATCCAATGGATCATAAAATAGATACTTTATATAAAAAAATAAAAGCTATTCTAGCGTGCTTTGGAAGAGAAGAAGCTGAAAAATACCTTAATTTAGTAAAAGAACAAGAGGAATATTATGCTAACATAAAATCTAAAGATGATGATTGGTTTTTAAAGTACAAGAATATGTTGTTAAAGGAAAGTTGTAAATTGATTAACCCGAAGCTTGTTAAAAATTGGAAGACGATGATTGATGCAAATATAAAAGATGCTTATAAACTAAGGGGATTAGAAGTTTCGATTATCATCATGAAAGAGCTTACGTGCGGTGCTAATTTTGATGAGGTTTATAATGCTATATGTGGTATGCATTTACCCCGTGACTTAGTTGAGTTTTCCTTTTCGTTAATATTTGGATTTTATAATAATCGTAGTCTTTATTTTGGCTTTAGTGCGTATTGGGGTTCTAAACATGTTTCAAAAGAAGATAAGAATGCGTCAAAAAAGTTATTAAAAAAGTAAGTTTTATTATGAACTTACTTTTTGTTTTTTATGTTTTAACCGGGTATTGACAAATGTAATTTATTGTGATAACATAATCGGCATTCAAACAAAAGGGGGAGATTTGAATATGTTTAATAATGAAGTTACGAAAAAATTTAATGATTTAGCTAAAGAGCAATTTATGTTAGTGTATGATGAATTAAAGAAAATGATAGATGAAAAGTATGCTAATTTAAATGACGTACAAGCTGAATTGGCTAGTTATCATGTTAAGCTTGATACGCTTTTAAAAGAAGGTAAATACGATGAAATGGGTGAGTTATCAAAAGAAACTCAAAAAATTTCAAATGAGTTACCATCGTTAACAAAAGAGTATGAGGAAATCAAAAATATTTTTGATTTAATAGAGAAATATTACCATAATATTTCTAATTATAATTTTACTGAGCTATTGAACGTTCAAAAAGTAATTTCTGATATAGTTTCTAAGTTTGGATTAGAAAACGAAAAAAAGAAAGTAAAAGAATTAAAATCAGAGATTGATTATTATTGGGAGTTAGCTCAGTTAACGCATGATGAAAGGTATTATCAATATGCTAAAGATGCTTATGATGATTTAGTTCCTGTTTCAAGGAATCATAAAGTAGAATTAGCCGCTGAACCTATTAAAGGTAAAAAAGATGATGAAGTACCTAAAGAAATTCCTACTGAGGAAGAACTTGTTAACCTAGATGAACAAAAGGCTACCGAAGTAAGAGATAATCTTGAAAAGGCTTTAAAAACTGGCGAAAAGAAGTATTTAACAGCTGCCGCAGAGTTAATGTCAGAGTTATCTTCTAATAAAGAGTTAAGTGAAGCGTTAAAAAAAGAGTATAAAGAAACCGAATTTAAGGTTGAAAGAAAAGAAAACATAGATGAAGTAAACAGATTATTAGCAGAAGTAGAAAGAAATAGTAATGAAAAGAGTTTAGAAAAAGCTTTAAGTATCATTGAGTCTTTTGAAGATTGTGACGAGAAAAAAAGATTGTTAGAAAGAGTTAATTCGTTAAAAGCTCGTATGCCAGAAATGGAATTTAAATCTATACTTAGTGAACTTGAAGAAAAAAACGAAGCAAATGAAGAAATTAATGGTGATAAGTTATCAGCACTTATAGAAAAATTTAATAGATTACCAGATTCTACGCAAGATATTTATAAATCAAGAATGAACGATATAATTGGTTCTTACAACCAAACACAACAATATAAAAGCCAAAAAATGGCAAGTGAAGAGTACTCTAAAAAAGATGTTATTAAAAAGAAAATAACCGAATTTTTTGGAGCGGCCATTAACGCTGTTTGCGGAAGTAAGTTATACAGAAAATACGTATCTAAGAAAATAAAAAAATATAAAGAAGAACAAAATGATGAAAAATTAGAAAAATATCAAAACATAAGAAAAGAATTTGGTATTGCTGGCGGAATAAGATTATTCTTAAGAAAAGATAAACTAGAAAGAATGAAGTTAAAGTTGTATAAAAAACAACCAAAAGATATAACGACGAAAGATGAGCTTAATTATACTAAGTCTGCTAACAGGTTTGCTGGAATATTAGATAAAAAGTTAAATAAATATGCCGTTGTTGACATCGAAAACTTAAAGGATGCTGAAGAACTTTACGGAGATGCCGCAAATGATATAGTAAAAAACATAATTAGACAAAAAATAGAAGCTTGTAGTACGATTGCTTTTAATTACCCGGTTATGAGAAATACTGAAGGTAAAAAAGAAGAAGTAACCGAGGTTAATGATAAGCTTGACGAACTAAAAAAATACGTTTTAAAAGCATATAAGACGGGAATTATTAATAGTAATGAATGTTGGGGTTATATTTCGGAAATTTGTGATATTCAAAGTTATTATCAGGTAAATGATATACCATATCATTACGTGGATAAAGACGTTGACAAAGCAATTGAATATTACTCTGATGATGTTCATTCAGATAAAATTATGCATGCTAAAATAAGGTAAGAAAGTGACTTTCACTTTCTTTTTTTTATCTAGTTTGTTAAAATAGTGCTGGTGATATAAATGGATGGGGTATTAGTAATTGATAAACCGAAGAACATGACTAGTAGAGACGTAGTAAATGAAGTTTGTAAGGTTTTGAATACCAAGAAAGTAGGTCATACCGGAACGCTTGATCCAATTGCAACCGGGGTACTTGTTTTGTGCGTTGGAAGGGCAACTAAGTTAGTGGAAGTGTTAACTAGTTATGATAAAGCTTATGTTGCGACCGTAAAAATAGGAGTATTAACCGATACTTTAGATACTGATGGTAAGGTTTTGAAAGAAAGCAATGACGTTTTAGATGAAAAAAAATTAAAAAAAGTAATAGAGTCTTTTAAAGGAACGTACGAGCAGGAAGTTCCGGCTTATAGTGCGGTTAAAATAAAGGGAAAAAAATTGTATGAATACGCAAGAGAAGACGAAGAGGTTTTGCTACCTAAGAGGAAGGTTGAAATAAAAGACATTAAACTTCTTAAGTGTAAGAAAAATGAGTACGTGTTTTATGCAGAAGTATCAAAGGGAACTTACATAAGGAGTCTTATAAGGGACATTAATGATAAATTAGGTATTATTGGTTCAATGGGTGATTTAAGAAGAATAAGACAAGGAGAGTTTGGAATTGAAGAATCCTATAGTTTACAAGAAATAAGAAAGAAAAATTTTAAAATTATTTCCATAAAGGACTTGTTAAAAGATTATTATAGTGTTAGAATTGATAGTAATTTGTTATTAAAAAAGGTTACTTGTGGAGCTTTAATTGATAACGTTTATAATGAGAATATGGTTGTTTTTATCCATGAGGATGAAGTAATTGCAATCTATAAAACTTATCAAAAAGATAAGACAAAGTTAAAGCCTTTTAAAATGTTTTTATAATGGGAGTATGATATGTTAACATTTAGTGAGAGAAAATTTTTATCTAAGCTTGATAAAGCGGTAAAAAAAGGAGATTATGATTTTTTTGAAAACGTTTTTAATAAGTACGGAAGTGAAGTTTTAGATTTTCTTTTAAAAAACGTAAGTGATGATTTCATTTTAAAAAACGAGAAGAATTGTACAAACTATTCTTTAATGATTGAAATGGCACTTAAAACCGGGGTGTTTGATTCATACGTTTTAAGTAAAATATGTGATAATAACCAATTTCATTTAATTAGTAGCTTTTATGATGAAAATCCTGAGTTAGTTTTTAATTATTTAGAACATAAAAGAATTACAAGGGATTTATATGAGAATGTATCTGCGTTATTAGACACTGACCAAAAAAGAAGTTTATTAAAGAAATTGTCATCTGATTTAAGCGAAATTTCAAAAAACATAAAATATTTTTCTGATTTACCTAGTGATGAACGGGAATACTTAGCGTTACTCATTTTGGAAAACAATGACGTTACCTCAGAAATGTTATATAAACTTTTATATTTTAAGATGACAACGCTAAAGCAAACCGATAAAGCGGTTATGTTACTAAGTAACATGAGTGATGCTAAGTTTATTTACCGAACACTTATGGACGTAGCATTAACGGAAGATAATAAGGTACTTTTAGAAAAAAGACTTAAAGCAACAAAGAGTTTAGAATATAATTTTTATTATGAATTTTATAAAAGAATTGATGATTTTTTGATTTTATTTGGGAGTTTTATGGCATTAAAAATGTTTTTGGAAAATAGTTTGCTTTTCAAAGATAAAATGGAATTCTTAAAGCTAAAGAATTTAATTAACGATAAGGCTAAGGACGAGATAAATAATTTCAAAAGCTTAGCTAGTGGTTTGGTGTTTAGTGACGCTGGTGAGGCTAATAAAGGCTTGGCTTTAAAAAATAAGGTGTCATAAAAAGTAAAAAAGGTTAAAAAACACTTGAAATAACATAAGAATAATAGTATATTATTATTGTTACCGGTTCTTGGTATTAGGATTCTCCAACCAGTACCCAGAACATGGCGAATAAATAGAATAGGAGGATAAGAATGTTAAGAAAAGATGTTAAAAAATCAATTATCGAAAAGTATGCAACACACGAAGGAGATACTGGTTCTCCAGAAGTACAAGTTGCGGTATTAACCGAAGAAATTAACGTGTTAACGGAACACTTAAAAAACAACATTCATGATTTCCACTCAAAAAGAGGATTATTAATGAAGGTTGGTAGAAGACGTAACTTACTTAACTACTTAAAGAAAACTGACGTTAATAGATACCGTGAGTTGATTAAGAAGTTAGGCTTAAGAAAGTAATTTATTAAAAAAAGTAGGCACTCTTTTTTGGGTGCCTTTTTACATATGAAAGGAAGCATTAAAATGGAAAAAAGAGTATTTGAAACTAATTTTAGGGGAAGAAACTTAACCGTTGAAATAGGAGAGTTAGCTAAACAAGCACAAGGGGCGGTTCTTGTAAGATACGGTGATACGGTCGTTTTATCAACTGTTTGCGTAAGCGAAGAAGCTAACGTTTTATCTGATTTTTTTCCGCTTATGGTTTTATATCAAGAAAAATTATATTCAGTAGGAAAAATACCTGGTGGATTCATTAAAAGAGAGGGAAGACCAAGTGAAGCCGCTACGCTGGCTGCTAGGATGATAGACAGACCAATGAGACCACTTTTTCCAGAAGATTTTAGAAACGAAGTGCAAATAGTAAATACTATTTTGTCGGTTGATCCCGATAATTCTCCGGAACTTGCGGCTATGTTTGGCTCTTCACTTGCAACTTCAATTAGTAAGGTTCCGTTTAACGGCCCAATCGCTGGCGTTAAGGTGGGAAGGGTTGAAGGAAAGTTTGTTATTAACCCAACCGTAGAAGAAACCGATGAAAGTGATATTGATTTAACTGTTGCTGGTACTAAAGATGCCATTAACATGGTCGAAGCAGGTGCCAAAGAAGTAAGTGAAGAAGACATGCTAGAAGCCTTAATGTTTGGTCATGAAGCGGTAAAAGAGCTTATTAAGTTTGAGGAAAAAATAATTGAAGAAGTTGGTCAGGAAAAAATGAAATATGAAGTTTTAGAAATAACTGACGAGCTTAAAGACGAAATATATTCGCTTGCTAAGGAACCATTGGATAACGCGATGAGAATTAAAGGCAAATTGGAAAAATACGCCGCAATAGACAAGGTAAAAGAAGACGTAATAGCTAAATTTGAGTACGAAAATGAAAGCATGGACAAAGATGCGTTAAATGAACTTATAACCAAAGTTAAACTTTGCTTATCGAAAGTAGAGTATGAGGTGTTTAGAAAGATAGTCGTAAAAGAAAAAAAACGTGCCGACGGACGAAAGATGACCGAAATAAGGCCACTTTCAACCGACATAGATTTACTTCCTAGAACGCATGGGTCAGCGTTATTTACCAGAGGGGAGACGCAAAGTTTATCGGTGGTGACTTTAGGGGCTTTAGGTGAACACCAAATAATAGATGGACTTTCACCAGAAGATGAAAAAAGATTCATGCTTCATTATAATTTTCCTCAGTTCTCGGTTGGCGAAACAGGAAGATACGGAGCGCCTGGACGACGTGAAATAGGTCACGGAGCTTTAGGTGAAAGAGCACTTTTACAAGTTATTCCGTCAGAAGAAGAGTTTCCTTACACAATCCGTGTTGTATCAGAGATATTAGAATCTAATGGCTCTTCATCACAAGCCTCTATTTGTGCGGGTTGCATGGCACTAATGGCCGCGGGAGTCCCTATTAAAGCTCCGGTTGCAGGTATCGCCATGGGACTTATTACCGATGGTGATGATTATACCATTTTAACCGATATTCAAGGAATGGAAGACCATTTAGGAGACATGGACTTTAAGGTTGCTGGTACTAAAGATGGTATTTGTGCGCTTCAAATGGATATTAAGATAAAAGGAGTTACTAAAGAAATATTAAAAGAAGCGTTGGAACAAGCTAAAAAGGCAAGACTTGAAATTTTAAAAGTAATTACAAAACAAATAAAAGAACCAAGAAAAGAAGTAAGTAAGTATGCTCCTAAAACTTTAACCTTTACGATTGATCCGATGAAAATTAAAGACGTTATTGGTAAAGGCGGAGAAATGATTACCAAGATTATACTTGAAGCTTCAAACGTTGATACGGTAAACGATATGAACGCGGTTAAGGTAGACTTGGAAGATGACGGCAGGGTAATTATTTATCACACTGATAAAGAAATAATCGACCGTACTGCTGAAATGATTAAAAACGTTGTAAAAGAAGTTGAAGTAGGAAAGATTTATACCGGAAAAGTTGTTAAGGTAATTGATGAGCTTGGATGCTTTGTAGAGTTATGGGAAGGCTGCGAAGGACTTGTTCATATTTCTCAGTTATCCGATAAGAGGGTTGCTAAAACATCAGACGTAGTAAGTGAAGGAGACGAGATAATCGTTAAGGCAACCGGATATAAAAATGGTAAGTTAACTTTATCTAGAAAAGAAGTATTATTAAAAGACAAAATTAAAGATGAAGGACTAAATAAGAAAAAAACAACTAAAGAAGAAAAAAAGGAAGAAAAAGCTGAATAGTGGCTTTTTCTTTTTTATATATAGAATTTATTTTGACACATTTTAAACAAAGCATTATAATACAATGTGTTTAATGGAGGTGTTACATGTTTAAAGTATTAATAATAGAAGATGAAAAAAACATTAGAACAATTATTAGTAAATATTTAAAAAGATTTGATATTACTTGTATCGAAGCTGATAATGGTGTTGTCGGATTGAGTACCTTTTTAAAACACAAAGACTCTATAGACTTAGTTATTATGGACATCATGATGCCAGAAATGGACGGGAATGAGTGTACGAAAAAAATAAGAGAAATAAGCGAGGTTCCAATCATAGTTTTAACGGCTAAAAATCAAGATGAAGACGAAATAGAGGCCCTTGAAAATGGTGCTAATGATTTTATTACTAAACCATTTAACTTGGACGTTTTACTTCTTAGGATAAAGAATTTAACTAATTTTCAAAGAACAAGTCCTTTAGAGTTAGTGCCAGAACAACGGGCGGTAAGAAAAAATGGCAGACTAATTGACTTGACCAAGAAAGAGTATTTGATATTAGAATATTTCTTCGAAAATCCAAACATTATTTTAACTCGTGACCAGATTCTTAATCACGTTTGGGGAATTGATTATTTTGGCGATGATAGGGTGGTTGACACCAACATAAAAAGAATAAGAAAAAAGATAGATGAAGAAAAGAAGTACATAAAAACGTACTCGGGAACGGGTTATGTCTTCATTAAATAGTAAAAAAAGAATATCAATAAAAGCTAAAATATTTATTGGTGTTTGCTTATTTGTTATCGTAAACCTCATATTAAACATATTAATTTTAAGATTTTCAGTTAACGATATATATATAGGCCTGGAAAAAAGAGAATTAAAAAAACAATATAACTTAGTTAAAAATAATATTAGTAACGAAAACAATTTAATTAACATCATATATGATGCTAATAGTAACGGAATAAAAATAAAAATATTAGATGAAGCCCTTGATTTGATGTACAGTATTTTTAGTGATAAAATGGATCGTAATTTTACTAACTTTGATTTGGCACTTTTAAAATCGTTAGGTAATAAAAACAGTCTTTTGGTAACTTTAAAAGATTATAAAAACAGCGGTTATGATTTATACTTAGTAGGAAAAGCTGAAAATAATTATGTTATTTTATCATCTTCCGTTGAAGTTTTGAAAAAAGACGCTAAAACAGCTACGGTTGTAATTGCTATAACTTCTTTTATAAGCTTTTTAATATTACTAATTTTGGCTTACTTTATTTCTAAAATATTTGGAAAAAAAGTAAATGAGATAAAAGCAGTTACAAGTGATATATCTAACCTTAAGTTTGATAAAAAACTAGAAATAAAGTCTAATGATGAGTTAGGAGATTTGTTTAGTAACATTAATGATATGAGTGATAAACTTGAAAGTAGCATTAAACAACTAGAAACAGCAAACGAAAAGTTAAAGCAAGACTTAATTGAAAAAGAAAAACAAGAAATCGCTAGAAAACAACTTATTGCCAATATTTCTCATGAGTTTAAAACCCCATTAACCATTATTTCCGGATATAGTCAGCTTCTTTTAGATGACGTAAAATCAAAAGAGAGTAAGGAAAGCCTTGGACTCATAATAAATGAAAGTGAACGTTTAAGTGATTTGGTTTATGAGTTCTTAGATTTATCTAAACTTGAAAGTGGCGCTATAAAGCTAAAAAAAGAAAGGACTAACGTTAATGAGTTAATCAAAGACGAACTAAAGAAATTAAGCGTAAGAATAAAAGATAGAAGGTTAAAAGTAGAGACTAATTTTACTAGTGATGAAAATATTTTAGTAGATAAAAAATTAATTATAAGAGTAATAGATAACCTACTTACTAACGCAATTAAGTTTGCTGATAAAGGTGGCGTAGTAAAAATAACCACAAGTTGTTGTGATGATGATTTTAAATTTTCGGTTTATGATTCTGGGAGCAAGATAAAACAGCAAGATTTGGAAAATATTTTTAATTCTTACTACAAAGATAAAAGTAGCAGAAACAAAGAAGGTACCGGGCTTGGTTTGACGATTGTTAATGCCATCGTTAAACTTCATAATGGAAGCTGTCATGCTAAAAATGTAACTGATGGTGTTTTATTTGAGGTTATATTAAAAAATGAAAGAGGAACTTAATTGTTCTTCTTTTTTAACGCTTATTAAAATTAAGAAGTAAATATGTTTTTTAGATGTTATTATTGTTAATTTTTTAAAAGGTGTTATAATAAGATATAACTAAGAAGGGAAGTAGTTATATTATGAGTAATATCATTGTGCCCAAATTATCAATTTTAAGTGAAGAACAAGTATATGGAGAGAATAAATTAAAAATTTTTGACTTAATTAGAACGGAAGCTTCTTTAACCGATACCGCCATTATAAGGGGTGCCATGGTATCAGGATGTCATTTAGATGGAAATGATGATAACCTTAAAAGTAGAACGGGTTATTATTATCTTAAGGATACAGATGGTTACGGAGATGTTTCTATCGTTGATAATAAAGGTGGGTACGGAGGTATTTACTGTGATTCTAGAAACGGAGGAATTAGACTAACCATACCATATTCTTTGGTTAAACATTTAGTTTTAAACATTACCGAAGGCTTAGATGGATTGTTAAGGGTTGAATATGGTGGCTATTCTGAAAATGCTTTAGATATATTTGAACAAGCAACGTTAAATGATTTTTACGACAATAAGAAACTAGATGAATTAAGTCAAGGGTGTGTATTTGATTCAAGAAAACATGATGAATATAATGACGGCTTTTTGCTAGAAAGTCAAACTTATTATGAACACAATAAAGAAATAAAGGCTAGAATAAGGGTAAACTCTAGTTATAGTAAGGTTCTTTTATCAAATAATATGGAATATGGTAATAAAGATTATGTATGGACTAGAGTTAAACCAGTTATTTGGTTAAAACATCCGGATGAAGATTTAATGGTGTCTGAAAAACTTATTTCATCTGGCGTTAGATTTTATAATCAAAGTAGCGGTTATGATGGTAATTTTGACAAAACCGAACTAAAGTGGTATTTAGATAACTTTTTATCAAGAGAAATATTTATGATTAATGAATTGATGCTTAATGCTGATAAAAACGATGAGGATGATTATAAAGAAACAATTAATAATTTTATTTTTTATAAAGATGGTATGCAAAAGAAGGTAAGAATTATTGTAAAAACAAAAAATAGAAAAACTTTATAAGGAGACTACTTTTTTAGCAGTCTCCTTTATAAGCTTTCCTATTTTTTAATGTCTAGTATAACTGGTAAGATAATCGGTCTTCTTCCTGTTTTTTCAAAAACGAAGGCTAGTAAGTCGCTTATCAATTGACTTTTAAGTTCGTTATAGTTAACTACCTTTTTTGTTAATTCTTTATTTATTGTGTTTGTTGCTACTTCTTCTATTTGGTTTAGCAACTCTTCGTTTTCGTTAACCAAGATAAAACCTCTTGTCGTGATGTTTACTTTCCCAAGTAACTTATGTGTTGTCATGTTAATGTTGCTTATGGCAACTAAGATCCCGTCGTTGGCCATTATCTTTCTGTCCTTTATAACAACGTTTCCGATGTCACCAATTCTGTTACCATCAACGTAAACGTCATCTGCTCCAACGTTACCAGCTTTTCTAATACCAGTTTTACTCATTGCAAGAACGTCTCCGTTTTGAAGTAAAAACGTTTTTTCTTTTGGAATGCCACAGTCTATTGCAATGTCTTGGTGTGCTTTTAGCATGCGGTATTCACCGTGAATTGGCATGAAATATTCAGGTTCAATTAACCTTATCATTAGCTTTAATTCTTCCTGGTTACCATGACCCGAAGTATGAATTTCGTTTTCAGCGTTATTTACGAAAACGTTAACACCTTGTAGGTATAATGCGTTAATGGTCTTTGCCACACTAGCGTTATTACCCGGAATTGGATTGGAAGAGAAGATTACCGTGTCGGTAGGTCTTAATTTTATTTGTTTATGGGTTCCGTTAGCTATTCTTGAAAGCGCCGCTAGTGGTTCTCCTTGAGACCCGGTGCAAAGTAGGCATACCTCTTCCGGTGGTAAGGTGTTAGCAACCTCGGGAGAAATGAATATTTTATCGTCTTTTATGTAACCACCTTCAATTGATATTTCGATGTTATTTTCCATGCTACGACCAAATAGGGCCACCTTACGGTTGTTTTTCTTACAAGTTTCAACGATATGTTTTAAACGGTAGATGTTAGAAGCAAAGGTTGCAACTATTATCCTTCCTTTTTTCTTTTCAAAGATTTCTCCAAGTTCTTCTTCAACCTTAGATTCACTCATGGAAAAGCCAGGTGATAAAGCGTTGGTTGACTCACTCATTAGAAGTCTAACCCCGTCCTTACCGGTATCAGACATCTTATGAATGTTACTCATTGGCCCGATTGGGGTTAAGTCGAACTTGAAGTCTCCCGTTTCAACTATTTTCCCGTTCGGGGTAGAAATTATTATTCCGTGAGAATCAGGAATAGAGTGGGTAGTTGCAAAGAACTCAACCGTAAAATGTTTGAATTTTACCTTTGTTTCCTCGTTATAAACCTTTAAGTTATCATAGCTTATGTTCCTGTCAATTAACTTTCTTTTAATAAGCCCACACGCTTGGTTAGGAGCATAAATTACAGGAATGTTAACCGTTTGTAAAAGAAAAGTAATTCCTCCTATATGGTCCTCGTGTCCGTGGGTTATAAAAAGTGCCTTTATTTTACTTTCGTTCTTTTTTAAAAAAGTAAAGTCAGGAATTACGTAATCAATCCCCATCAAATCGTCCTTTGGAAACATAACTCCCGCATCAATAATAATTATTTCTTCATCGTGCATTATACAATACATGTTTTTTCCGACTTCTCCTAATCCACCAAGTGAAAACACTAGTGTTTCTGCACGATTACTATCAAAAATTTTCATTTATAAATAAAAAACTCCTTTCATAAAAATATAGTTAAAAGAATTAACAAAAAAGATTATACTATTTTTTTTACAATTTGTCTATTGTTTGATATAATATTAAAGAATTAGAAGGTGATTAACTTGGTTAGGATAACCGATAGTATTTTTATTCGTAATGCTCTTGAGGTGTTGTCTAAGGATGATTATTTGGCTAAGATTCTTTTAGATTATGATAAGGAAGATAAAAGGGTTTATGACGCGGTAGAAACTCTTACTATAGAAACTAGTAAGGAAGTAATGCAGGAAGCTAAAAAGTTATCAGTGTTGTTTGAAAAAGTGTTAGAAAGTTTTAAAGGAAAACTGGATGATAAAGTCTCAAAACCAAGGAGTTTTAACGAGTTAGTAAGCATGTATTTGCTTCAAAATTTTAATAGGTTATGTCCGTCTGATGAAAACGTAATTTATTATGAACGTTTAACTAATTTGGGAAAGACTAATTTTTCAACTCCTTTAATGAAGCTTGCAATACTATTTAGAACCGCTAAAGTTTTAGAAGAACTTGATGATGTTTCTAAAGAAAGATTAGTAAGACTAATGGAAAGTGGTAGAACTTATGACGAATTAGTTACTTACATGATTTATTATGGATTATTTGAAGGTAAGTATGTTACTCCACTTAAAGAACCTAAGGAAAGTGGCAAGGTCATTCGGGCGTTACTTTTAGATGACCATCAACTTCCTGATGATATGATAAAGGTGATTTTAACAGATAAAACGCTTTTAGAAGTAGAGCCACCAGGAGCTTTAGCGGTTATGCTTAAAGAAGTTTTTATTCCTTACACACGAAGTAATGATGAGCGTTTTGAAAACCTTGATACAAGGTACATTATAAATGAAATATTCAACAATGACGTTAAAGACTTAAACAGTAATGCCGAATTATTAGACGTAAGTGAGTACGTAAACATAATGAGAGGTTACTTTGAGGATGAAGTATCAAGTTCAGAATTAGAATCGTTCCTAAAAGATTTATATTCTGGAAAAAAGAAGTTTCCAAAAAGAAAGGAGAGTACACATGGGCTTATTTAGTAAGATTAAAGGAGTTTTTAAGAAAGAAGATAAAAGTGTTCAAACGTATGAGAAAGGTCTTTCAAAAACAAGACGAAGCTTCGTTAATAAGCTAAGTGACTTATCTAAAGAGTATGAAGAAATTAATGATAATTACTTTGAAGAACTAGAAGAACTGTTAATTAATGCCGATATTGGGGTTAATACCGTAATTAAATTCATGGATAAGCTACAGCAAAGGGTAATAAAAGAAAAAATAACAAATCCAAGCGAACTAACGGAAATAATCGTCGACGAACTTTTTATAATATACGTAAATGATGATATTTTATCTAGCAAGATTAATTATAACGAAAACGGACCAACGGTAATTTTGTTTGTTGGCGTAAATGGGGTTGGAAAAACAACTACCATAGCTAAACTTGCAACTAAGTTTAAAAAGGAAGGAAAAAAAGTACTTTTAGTAGCCGCTGACACATTTAGAGCAGGCGCTAAAGAACAGCTTATTACCTGGGGCGAAAAGATAGGTTGTAAGGTCGTTAGTGATGACACTACAACAGACCCAGCAAGCGTGGTTTATCAAGGGTTAGATTTAGCAGTTAAGGATAAGTACGACTTGGTTTTAATTGATACGGCAGGACGGCTTCAAAACAAGGTTAACCTAATGAAGGAGCTGGAAAAAATAAATAACGTAGGAAAGAAAATAATACCCGATGCTCCTCATGAAACATTTTTAGTAATAGATGCTACAACTGGTCAAAATGGCATTACGCAAGCTAAAGCTTTTAAAGAAATAACTAACTTAACCGGTATCGTTTTAACCAAGCTTGATGGAACTGCTAAAGGAGGAATAGTCCTTGCTATAAAAGAAGAGGTAGACGTTCCCGTAAGATATATCGGCTTAGGAGAGGCGGCTGATGACTTAGAAACCTTTGACATAGAAAAATATATATACGGATTATTTAAGGACATGATGTAATATGAATCAACAACAAAGAAACTATTTAATTATCTTATATGATTATTATGGAGAACTATTAAACGAGGATAACAGAAAGTATTTTGAAGATTATTATTTTGACAATTTATCACTTGCCGAGATAGCCCAAAATGATAACATCAGTAGAAACGCGGTTCATAAGCACATAAAAAGTACCGAGAGTAAGCTTCTTTTTTACGAAGAAAAACTATGCCTTTATAAGAAAGAAAAAAGTTTAAAAGAGTTGATTGATAAGGTTAAAGACGAAAATCTAAAAAAAGAATTATATCAAGTTTTTGAGTAATACTGGCTATGAGTCAGTATTTTTGTTATAATTAAAAAAGGTGATAATTATGTTTGAAAGTTTAACAGAAAAATTAGAGGGAGCAATAAACAAGATAAAGGGTTATGGTAAAATAACAGAAGATAACATTAGTGATGCGATGCGTGATGTTAGGCTTGCACTTTTGGAAGCGGACGTTAACTATAAGGTGGTAAAGGAGTTTACTAATAAAGTTAAAGAAAAAGCTTTAGGAGAAGAAGTTAAAAAAAGCCTTAAGCCAGGAGAGATGTTTTTAAAGATTTTAAAAGATGAATTATTAAGTTTGTTAGGAAATGATAAGGCAGAGCTTGATTTATCTAAGAACCCAAGCATTATAATGCTTGTTGGTCTTCAAGGTTCTGGTAAGACTACTACCATTGGTAAGTTAGGAAATTTACTTAGAAAGAAAAAAGCTAGAAAACCAATGTTCATCGCGGCTGATGTTTATCGTCCAGCAGCGATTGACCAGTTAAAACAGTTAGGTAAAGAACTTAACATTGAAGTGTACGATGAAGGTCAAACAAACGCCGTTACCATCGTTCAAAATGGTATTAACCACGCTAAGGAAAAAGGTTATGACGTTGTTTTGGTTGATACGGCTGGTCGTCTTCACATTGATGAAAAATTAATGGATGAATTAAAAAGTATTAATGATACGGTAAAGCCTGGCGAAATTATATTGGTAATAGATGCTATGATAGGACAAGACGCAATCAACGTTATTAATGGCTTTAATGATGCGTTACCTCTTACTGGTACCATTTTAACCAAAATGGATGGGGATACTAAGGGTGGTGTTGCTTTATCTGCTAAACACCTTACCGGAGTTCCAATTAAGTTTATTGGTACGTCAGAAAAGTTAGATGGACTAGATGAATTTAATCCCGAAAGAATGGTTTCTAGAATTCTTGGTAATGGCGACATCATGTCAATCATTGAAAAGGCAGAAAGCGTAATTGATGAAAAAGAGGCCATGAGTACCGTTAAAAAGTTAAAACAAGGAAAGTTTGACCTTGAGGATTTCTTGGTACAGTTAAAGCAAATTAAAAAATTAGGACCATTAGAGAACTTGTTAAAGTTATTACCAGGAGCAAGAAAAATGGGACTTAATAACATAAGTATTGATCCTAAACAATTTAGTAAGATTGAGGCCATAATCCAGTCGATGACCATTAAGGAAAGAAAAAATCCTGATGTTATAAAAGCATCTAGAAAACAAAGAATAGCCAAGGGAAGTGGTTCAACGGTTCAAGACGTTAACAAACTTTTAAATCAGTTTGAGCAAATGCAAAAGATGATGAAAATGATGAAGAACGGTAATTTCAAGATGCCATTTTAATAATTTAACCACGTTAAAGATAAAGACCTATTCAAACATTTAAGACTCTCATACTATAAAGTAGATAAGGGGGATTTTAAATGTTTTTTAATAATAACAAATGTTGTGGCGGAGGCCAAATGATGTTTGCGCAAGGAGGATGCTGTTGTCAAGATAATTGTCAACCAGAATGTCCTTGCCAACCAGTTATTGAACCAACCATTGAAAGGTGTGTTACAAGAGATATATGTCATACCGTAGAACACATTTGCCCAATCCACACCAGAATAATTAATAATCATATAATTCAGCATAATTACACTCCAGAATACACTTGTTCTGAAGAAAACACCGTAACCAACGTTGATCCTGGTTGCTGCAACAAATTCTAAAAAATTCCAGAATTGGAATTTTTTTTCTTTTTGTGCTATAATTATGATAGCATGGAGGAAGTTATGGAAAAAGTTAATTATGACCTTGCGTTAAAAAGGATATTAAAGGAAGCTATAAATGAACATATAAATGGTAATGGTGGTAGAGAATACCTTAGTTATACTGATTTATTTTATCCAAAGTTAGAAACTTTTCTAGGATTAGACGGAATAATGAAAATTGTTGATGGGAATGACGTTAAGGACGCATTCGTGGAAGTTGGTCTTGACGATGAAGATTATTTAGCGATTAGCAGGATATTCGCATATGGTTTTTACGAGTGGAATAATAATCCAACCGAAGAAAGATTAGAGGAAATCGAAAACATTAGTGATAAACTTTTAGCGGGTTACGTTGATAAGGTAAGAATGCATAAAATAACAAACAGACAGGATGTAAATGGTTTTGATGAGGCGGTTGGTACCTTCTTTAATAATGAAAGTAGGATATTTACTGGTGAACTGGAAGAAAAACAAAGAAGAATAGCATAATAAAATGTAAAAATATGTATAATTACTTGATATTATTTTTACGTGGTGGTATCCTAAGAATAGGAGTGTGATATTAGTGATTTATCCATCAATTGATAAGTTATTAAATAAGGTTGGCTCTAAATATTTATTGGTTCATGTTGCGGCAAGACGCGCTAAAGAAATGAGCGAAACGAACCACTATCAAATGCCTGAGTCAAAGTATAAATGCAAAAAGAATATTGGTAGAGCACTTGAAGAAGTGATGGAAGACTTAATACAAATTAAATAGTATTATGTTTTTTTATATTATAATTATGGAGGTTAAATGAAAATAGAACGCTTTAAAAAAACTACCAAAGGTAAATATAAATTATATTTAGACAATGGTGAAGTATTATCACTGTATGAAGATGTTATCGTTAATAATAACCTTGTTTTGACAAAAGAAATAAATGAGAGTATGTTAGATGGCTTAATTGCTCAAAATAATGACGTACATGTTTATGGTGTTAGTATAAACTATTTATCGATAAGACAAAGAAGTAAAAAGGAATTAGAAGATTATTTGATAAAGAAAGGAGCTTCTAAAGAAGCTATTTCAATTACCATTAATAGGTTGGAAAAAGAAGGATACCTTAACGATTTTAAGTTTGCTAAGGCGTTTTCAAACGATCAAATGCTTCTTACTAATAAGGGACCGTACGCAATAAAAAGAGAACTAATAAAAAGGGGAATAACAGAAGAGGTCGCAAACGAAGTGATAGATGATATTGACGATGAAATCGTAAAAGAAAAACTATTTAATTTAATGGAAAAACAAGTAAGAATAAAAAAGGCGAGTAGTAGTATGCTTAAGATAAAGTTACTTAATTATTTTACTAACTTAGGGTATGAAAGAGAAATGATACTAAAGTTAATTGGTGGTCTTAAGCTTAAAACCGATGTTACTCATTTAAAAAAAGAATATGAAAAATTGATTAATAAATATAAGAATAAGTATGATGAAAACAAGCTTAAAATCATGGTTATTAATAAATTATATGCTAAAGGATATAGCGCTGATGAGATAAATAAAATAGGTGGAGACATTTAAGTCTTCACCTATTTAGTTTGCAGAAGTAGTTGTGGTTGTAGTAGTAGCTTCATCAATGTAGTCTTTGTAATCGCTTTTAACGGTTTTATCCTTAATTTTCATATTATATTTTTCTCTTAAAGCAATCATTGCTTTAACACTTACGGTTGAATCTTCTTCTTTCTTTTGCGCTATTAATTTTTCTGTTATGGTATCTTTCGACTTTTCATAACTTGGTTTTTCTTTTTGACCGGTTTTCATTATTATGTGATATCCATAAGTAGTCTTAACTGGCTCCGTGGTATATTCGTTTACGTCTAAAGCATAAGCGGCGTTTTCAAACTCTTCAAGCATGTCTCCCTTGTTAAAATATCCTAAGTCTCCGCCTTTTTCCTTAGAGGCCTCATCAGTAGAATATTCTTTGGCTAAGTCATCAAAGTTAGCCCCGTTTTTAAGCTTTTCAATGATTTCCTCGGCCGTTTTTTTAGCCTTTTCCTCTGCTTCGGTCTTTTGTTCATCAGTTGCGTCATCCTCGTAGTCAAAGGAAATTAAAATATGTTTAGCTGATATGTCACCAACTATTTCATCTTCGTAGTACGCTTTCATTTCCTTGTCGGTTAGGTTATCTTTTATGTAGTCTTCCGTTGCACTCGTTAGTTTACTGTTTTTTATAAGTAATTCTTTAAGAGCTGCGTCGTTTGCAAGGCCATTGTATTCCAAAAATGATTGATAATTATCACCATAAGTATTTTTATAGCTTTCAATCGTTGCTTCGGCTGATTCCTTCATTTCATCAGTTGTTTTATACTCTTTATTTAATATGTAATCATCAATTAAGTTTATCGCAACGTTATATCCGCCTTGTTTTTTAAGTTCGTTATACAGTTCGTTAGCGGTAATCGTTTTACCATCTACTTGGACAACGATGTCATCACCATCTTTAGTTTTGGTGTTTTTAGTAGAAACAAAGATTAAAACGATTAACAAGATGGCTATTATTATTACGCCACCAATTATTATTTGTTCTAATGATAAATCATTAAACCATCTTTTTAACTTTGATTCCTTTTTCTTTTCCTTTAATTTAGCTTCATAAGTATCAATTGCTACTTCTTTGGATTCCTTTTTAGCAGGTTTAGAATTTATCTTTTTTTCTTCAACCTTTTTAGTACTTGCTTTTTTATTAGAAGCCTTAGTTGTAGTCTTTTTGTCAGTACTTTTTTTAACAGCATCTTTTGCTTCGCTATTTTTCTTACTTGAAGCTTTCTTTTTTTCTGCCATTTTTATATCCTCCTATCAATTTACCTATATATCATAACAAATTATATGCTTTCGTGCAACTTTTTTAACAAGCCCTAGTAACACATTTAAGCCGATTACCATAAAATACTTTGAAAAGACAAAAAGGAGGAATGAATTATGGGAAACAATTACGCATCTGGCGCTGGAATTATATTAGTATTATTCATTTTATTAGTAATCATAATAGGTGCTTACGTTTAATATAAAAAAAGGAGGTTTATAAACTATGGCATGCTGTGCTTCAACAACTACTAACTGTGGTTCTCCATGTACCGGAAGAACTGGCGGTAGAGGTTATTTACTAGTAATAGTTTTATACATTCTACTTGCTATTATAGTAGGTTCATTTATTTGCTAAAAGGACATCTTAAAAGAGTCCTTTTTCTTTTATAATAATGTTAATCTTTGCCATAATAAAATTAGAAGGTGAAAAAATGAATAAAACAGATAAAAAAGCTTTTACTTTTTTTGTTTCCATGTTATTTATTTGTGTTATATTAATATTATTTAGTTTGGCCAGGTATGAAAATTATACTCCGATAATAAAACTTAATGGTTTAAAAAACGAAGTTATTTTAATGGGGGAAGTTTATG
Organism: uncultured Mollicutes bacterium; assembly: GCA_946500425.1. Lineage (GTDB taxonomy): Bacteria > Bacillota_I > Bacilli_A > RF39 > UBA660 > Aphodocola. The sequence continues at coordinate 44,127 of CAMMVQ010000007.1, forward strand.
ATGAAAAAGGAGTAAAAGCTTTTAATGGTGCTGATGATATATCTTCTAGGGTTGTGGTTAGCGGGAAAATAGACAGTAATAAACCCGGAGTATATAAGCTTAAATATGAAGTTCAAAATCAAGAAGGAAAAACGGCCAGTGAAACAAGGTATGTTACCGTTTTAGAAGGTGAGGATAACACTTCTGTTTCGGTCGTTGACGGAGTTACTTATGTTAACGGAGTTATACTAGTTAACAAAAACCATGGTCTTCCTAGTAATTATGACCCTAAAGTTAATCACGAGGCGTTAAAGAGCCTTAGATTAATGCAAGCAGATGCAAGCGCCTTGGGCTTAGATTTAACCATGGTTTCTGGTTATCGTTCGTATCAAACACAAGTAAAATTACATGATTATTACGACTTAAAGTACGGAAAAGAAGTAGCGGATACTTTTTCCGCGGAAGCAGGTTATTCTGAACATCAAACCGGGCTTGCTTTTGACGTTGGGTATGCAGATTCTAGTTTTGAGTATACTGCGGAAGCTAAGTGGCTAGAAAACAATTGTCACTATTATGGTTTTATTATAAGGTATCCTAAAGGAAAAGCCGACATAACGGGTTACGTGTATGAGCCTTGGCACGTTAGGTACTTAGGACGAGAACTTGCGTATAAAGTAAAAGAAAGCGGATTAACGTTAGAAGAGTATTTAGGGGTAAATTAAAAGTAAAGAACTTGTGATAAATAGTTCTTTACTTTATTTTTTCATATATTTCTTCAGGATTATTAATCATTTTTTCGTCTTTTATCATCTTTATTGATTCTTTATTTTTATAATAGGGCTTTATGTGTAAGTGATAATGTTTTACTTCTTGTACGTCACCATTATTTTGTAAGTAGGAGATTCCGTTTGCGCCCAATTTATTAGTTAGCATGTTACCTATGTTTCTTGCCACTTTATAAACGTGAAGCAAGGTGTCATCATCGATATCATTTATGTCTTTGTAATGCTTTTTAGGTATTACTAAAGTGTGCCCGTCACAATCTGGATTTACGTCTAAGAAAGCTAAAACAACATCATCTTCATACACTTTCATTGACGGAATATCACCGTTTACTATTTTACAAAAAATACAATCTTTCATTTTTTCACCTCTGTATTTATTTTAACATAAAAATAATACAATATGCTATAATGTTTAAAGGTACGAAGAAGAAAAATGTGTTAATTTATATGAGATAATTAATTGAAATATAATCAAATTTTTAAGATGAAAAATTTTGACAAAACTTTACAACAGTGATATAATAAATCGCGATTTAAAGGGGGACTTTTATGTTAGAAAAGTTTTTAGAAAATTATGCAGAATTATTATTATTGAAACATAATAGCGCAAAAGAAATTGAACAAAGAAACTTAGTTACAAAGGAAGATTATTTAAATATACTAAGACCTGTAGTTGAATTAATTAGAAGCAATAAAGATGATACTTTAGATGAATTACGCGAAAAATTATATCAAAAATCTTCTGTTAGTTGGTTTTTAAAAGAAGCAATTTATAATAGAAAAATGGCTCCAGGAGCAGTTGTTTCTTATGGAACTCCAAATTATATAAACATAATTTCATTAGGAAGAAGTTCGGATTTTAATGCTGTACTAACCAATGAAGGGACTATTTACGATTTGGCTTCAGTAACAAAGTTATTTACTTCTTTAAGTGTGCAGTTATTAACTGAAATGAACATGATAAATTTAAATGATAAAGTAACTGATTATCTTCCTTGGTTACCAGGATTAAAAAATACAACTATAAATCAGTTGTTAACTTTCAATATGCCTGTTAAAACAAATGGAAGAATAGACAAAGCAAATAGTAAAGAGGAAGCTTTTAGTGTTTTTAAGACGGTTGAAGTAGACCATGAAAATGACGGGAAACGACCTTATACAGACATTGGCGCCATGATATTAAAGTTTGTTATTGAAAAAGTAACTGGTGTGCCATTTTATGATTTTATAAACAAACATATTTTAAAAAAAGCTGGTATGAATGATACATTCGTTAAAGTTCCAAATGAAAAACTATGCAACTTGGCATTAACAGGTAAAGACGGTTTTTATTATAAAGATGGAAATTATAAAATAAATGATTTGGTAAAAGCAGGAGATTGTTACGATGCTAAAGCAAGAATAATGGGACAAGGAGACGGAAACTTAAGTGGACATGCGGGATTATTTTCTACAGCAAATGATATGAGTAATTTAGCAACGTCACTTATTAATAGAGAAATAATAAACGATTATAATTTGTGCCATATGGCAGATAATGAAACAGGTGTAAAAGGTAAAAGCATTCAATATTTGGGAAGGTTATGTTATAGTAAAAATCCTATTCAAGATAGTTCAGAAGTTTATCATCCATTATCTGGTAGAGCTTTTGCTTCTGCCGGATGGACTGGTACACAGTTAACCATTGATCCAGATAATGAAATTTTTTATTCACTTTTGTCAAACAGAAGTAACAATAGAATGACATTTATTGATTCTGATAAACAAAAACTTGTATTCAAAGGTTTAAATGGAGAGAAATTAATTACGTTGCCTAACGGAAAAACGATGGTTGATGCAACTAAATACGCATGGGATAGAGACGAATTTTTAGTTCATCCTGTTATAAGTTTAGCTATTCAAAATAAATTTTTAGAGGATTGCATAAAACAATATGGGGAAAAAATTTCAAAAACCTATCAGAAAAGACATATATAATTATTGGTGATATTATGAACTTGATTGGAATTATAAAAAGAAAAGAAGACAATTATCTAGGTATTTATGTAAATGCCTTGAAGAAATTTAATACCAATGTTCTTATAATTGAAAATTATGATGATGAACAAGTGATTTTAAATAAAGTTAGATGTTGTAGTGGAATACTATTTACAGGTGGCACTACTTGGGAATTAGTAGATGAGAAGATTTTAAAATATTGTTTAGATAACAATGTGCCATTTTTAGGCATATGTTTAGGAATGCAAATGATAGGTGATTATTTTTCTATTAATCATAAACCAGGTGTTGATAAAACTATTAAAACTCCAACCAAAATTCATTACTTAAAAGCAACTTATGCTCATGAGGTTATTTTAAAGGACGGAATATTATCTAGGATGTTTGGAATGAATAGAATTTTGGTTAATAGTTACCATAATTGTTGTGTAAACAATACCGATGATAAAATAATTAAAGGGTATTCTGCCGATGGTGTTATTGAAGCCTTAGAAATACCGGAACACTTTTTTGGAATAGGGGTACAATGGCATCCGGAAAAAATGATTAATTATGATGAAAATAGTAGAAAACTTATTAGTAGTTTTGTTGATGCCTCTGATGAATATCAATACACAAAGAAAAAAACAAGGTAAAGCTTGTTTTTTTAAGTTTATTAGTGTCAATCGTAAATTCTTATAAAATACTACTGAATAGGATAGTAGTAGGTAGTAGAAAAATGATTAAAGATGAGTTTATGATTGGGGGTGATGGTATGAAGTTTAAATATGACTTTCCAATTCTTACTACCGACATTGTGTATTTAGATAATTGTGCTACCACTTTAAAGCCGCTTGAGGTAATTGATGCGGTTTCTAATTATTATAAAAATTATAGTGCTAGCGTACATCGTGGAGCTTATGAAATAAGTAAAAAGGTAAATGAGAAATTTGATGAGACAAGACAGAAAGTAAAAAGTTTTATTAATGCTAAAGATAGTTGTGAAATAGTTTTTACGAGCGGAACAACCGAGAGTTTAAACCTGGCGATAAAAGGATTTTTCCTTAATTATTTAAAAAGTAAAGATGAAATTTTGACGACGAAAGCAGAACACGCCTCACTTTTACTTCCTTGGTATGAAGTTGCTAAAAAAACGAGTGCTAACATAAGTTACATAGATTTAGAAGATGATTTATCAGTTACCATTAAAAACGTTAAGAAAGCAATAAATAAAAATACTAAAGTTATATCTTTAGCACATATCACTAACGTGTTAGGTGACATAAGACCGATAAAAGAAATTACCTCATTAGCACATAAACTTGGCATATTAGTATTGGTTGATGCGGCTCAAAGTATTCCTCATCAAAAAGTGGACGTTCAGGATTTAGACGTTGATTTCCTTGCTTTTTCGGCCCATAAAATGTTGGGACCAACCGGAGTAGGCGTGCTTTACGGGAAAAAACATTTATTAGAAAAAGTAAGCCCACTTATAACCGGTGGTGGTATGAATGCTTTTTTTGATAGTATGATGAACGTTGTTTACAAAGACTTACCTGATAAATTAGAAGCGGGAACACCTAATATCGCGGGGATAATCGGCTTTTCAAGTGCCATTGATTATTTAAATAAACTTGGAATTGACGATGTTCATAAATATGAGGTAGACCTTAAAAAATACGCGATAAGTAAGTTGTCTAATTTTGAATACATAAACGTATATAACAAGGACATAGAAAATGGAATTATAACGTTTAACGTTGAAGGGGTACCGAGTAAGGACGTTGCGGAATATTTAAATCAAAAAAACATATGTGTTCGTGTCGGAACCCATTGTGCAAAAGCTTTATCTGAAGTTTTAGGAGTTAGAAGTACTTGTCGTGTTAGTTTATATTTTTATAACACAAAAGAGGACATAGATAAACTTGTAAATGCTTTAAATGGTGATATATTACTTTTAAAAACTGATTAGATTTCATTAGAAGGTGCCATCCAAGGCATCTTTTGTCGTAATTTGTAGGACGAAACTATAAAAATTAAATTCTGAAATTAATGTAATACTAAAATTTGTGCTTGTAATCTTAATAAAATGATTTTATCATGATTTTTATAATAAATTTTTTATTTTTATTATTTTGATATTATTTTTTATATGATATATATTCTCTACTGAAAGGAGAAGAAAAAATGTTAAATCAATTAGTTGTAATAGGAAGGTTAGTGCGTGACCCTGAACTTAGAAAAACAGAAAACGGAAGAAATGTTACTAACATTACGTTAGCGGTTCCAAGAAGTTTTAAAAATAGTAATGGTGAGTATGAAACGGATTTTATTGATTGTGTTTTGTGGAGTGCCGTTGCCGAGTCAACGACTGAGTACTGTCATAAGGGAGATTTGTTAGGTGTTAAAGGAAGGGTGCAAACAAGAAAAATTGAAACGGAAGACGATAAGGTAAGGCAAGTGACCGAAGTGGTGGCAGAAAAAGTAACGTTCTTATCAAATTCACATACTAAGAGTCAAGAAAACAAGGAATAAACCTTGTTTTTAATTGCTCTTAAGTTAAATGTTTACAAACGAACATACGCATGGTATTATTAGTAAGTAATCAACGCGAAAAGTATAAGTACGGTGATGGTCAACTTGTGAAATTTATTTCACTTTTGTCCTTAAAGGAGAAAGTTATGATTGATACAACATTATGTGAAGTTTTAAAAATTATTAGAATTATAAATAAAGTTACGGTAAAAGGTTTAGCACGGAAAATAAACGTTTCTCCAACCTATGTTTCACAGATAGAGGAGTTAAAAAGAAAGCCATCTTTTTCAATTATCGAGAAATATTCTAATAACTTTAGTATACCAGTATTTTTAATTATTGGTATTTCTGAAAAGTATCAAAATCATGAAATTACTAACCGTGATAGGTTAATATCGTTAGATTTATTTTATTACTATAAAAAAATAAAAACACCAGCTGAAATATTAAGAATAAAAACTAAAAATGACGAATTACCAAGTAAAAGAAAATAACTTGGTTATTTTTAAATTTTAGGTGATATAATTGTATTGGTGATAATATGAACATAATAGAGATTATTGAAAAAAAGAAGAACAATAAAAAACTTACTAAAGAAGAAATAAATTACGCGGTTAATGCTTATACGATAGGCGTTGTTTCTGATGCTCAAATGGCCGCCTTATTAATGGCCATTTGCATTAATGAAATGGATGAGGAAGAAACTTTTTATTTAACTAAGGCAATGATTGAAAGTGGTCGAATGATTGACTTGTCTTCTATTCCGGGAATAAAAGTAGATAAGCACTCAACCGGAGGGGTTGGGGATAAAACAACTTTAATTGTTGCGCCGATAGTTTCTGCTTGTGGGGTTCCGGTTGCTAAGTTATCGGGTAGGGGTTTAGGTCATACCGGAGGCACCATCGATAAGTTAGAATCAATTAACGGGTTTGATTCTGATCTTACCACTGAAGAGTTTGTTAAACAAGTAAAAGAAGTTGGAATGGCTGATGTTGAGCAAACGGAAGAAATCGTGCCTGCTGATAAAAAATTGTATGCTTTAAGAGATGTTACCGGAACAACCGAGTCCATAAGTCTTATTGCTTCTAGTATCATGAGTAAGAAAATAGCCGCGGGTGCTGATAAAATATTGCTTGATGTTAAAACTGGTTCTGGCGCACTAATTACCAACTTTGAAGACTCGGTTAAACTTGCTAAAATGATGGTTGAAGTAGGAAAAAGATATGGCAAAAAAACCGTTGCTTTTATAACCGACATGAACGAACCTTTAGGAATGACGATAGGTAATGGTCTTGAGGTAAAAGAAGCAATTAAAACCTTAGAAGGAAATGGGGACGAAAGGTTAACCGAATTGTGCCTTTCACTAGCGGCTAAAATGATTAGCATGGGAAAAGAGGAGTCTTTAGAAAAGGCAAGAAAAGAAGCAGAAGACGCACTAAAATCTAAACGCGCTTTAGAAAAGTTTAAAGAGTTTGTAAAAGCTCAAAAAGGAGATATTAATAATATTAAAGTGTCAAAAAATACGTTTAACGTTTATGCAACCAGGGAAGGATACGTATACGATATAGATGAAGTTACGCTTGCGTTAGAGTGTTTAAACATGGGTTCTGGGAGAAAACACAAAGATGATAAACTAAAGCTTGGCGTTGGAATTTTAAAACATAAATCAATTGGTGACTACATAAAAGTGGGTGACCTTTTAGCAACCGTTTATTATGAAGATGTTAAGGCAAACGCAAAAAAAATAGAAAGTGCATTTATGGTCGGAAGCAAGAAACAAGAACACTTTCCTCTTATTTACGGAGTAATTGAATAACCTTTTAATTATTAATGTATAAATTGTAAATAAAGACATATTTTTTACTAGAGGTGTTAAAGTGAAAAAAATATGTCTTTTTATTATTTGTTTTGTATTTGGTCTTTTGGTAGTTAGTGCTGAAGGACAAGAAACAACTACCGCCACTACTACGACTAAAGAAAACGTGGTGGAAAGTAATATCGATGAAAGTGGTAAAGTAAACGAGGAGGAAGAAAGCGGTGGCCTTCTAACGGACGGGAAAAGCGCCATAATAATTGAAGCTTCAACTGGAAAAGTTATATATGAGAAAAACGCTCATGAAAGATATGCTCCAGCTTCTATGACTAAGATAATGAGTATGATTCTAATCATGGAAGAAATTGAAAAAGGAAACTTAAAATGGGATGATGTTTTAACAACTAGCGAGTATGCATCTTCGATGGGTGGAAGTCAAATATTTTTACAACCAAACGAAAAAATGAGTGTAAAAGATCTTTTTAAAGCGGTAGCGATTGGTTCAGCAAATGATGTGGCAGTAACCAAAAAGCAGTCGCTAGTTATAAGCGAAGAAATAATAATATAACTACTTTTAAACCTTATGTTTTAAAGTATTATTATAAGCTTTATATTTAAGCCATGTATATGGCTTTTTTATTTTGGAGGTGTAAAAATGTCAGTTTTTAAAATAGAGAAAAATAGTAATTATACAGTTATGTCTAATTATCATTTAAGAGATCATAATTTATCATACAAAGCAAAAGGATTGTTATCATTTATGCTTAGTTTGCCTGAAGACTGGGATTATTCTTTGGCAGGTCTTTGTTCTATAAGTAAAGAGGGTAGAGATGGAA
>CAMMVQ010000008.1 GCA_946500425.1 uncultured Mollicutes bacterium
ACAAAAAAGTAAACACATCTTTTTTTGTGTCTACTTTTATCTTACAACTCCAATATTATAATTCTTAATTTTGTTATTTAATATTATAAATAAGGGGACAAAAATGTGTGAATTCATAAACACTTATTTACTTCCTTTTTTAGCAACCGTAATAACTGGGGTTATAAGCTACATAGGAATGTAAATAAAAAAGACCCACACTAAGTACACGGATACTAAAACCAAAAAAGAAATAGTATCATCAACCGTTTCGTACGTTGAACAAACGTGTAAAACTAAATAGGTAACAAGTGTTGATAATTTTAATATGGCAAAAGAAAAAGCCATGGAATGGTTATTAAAATAAGTGATACAGAACTTGAAATCCTAATAGAGGATACCGTAAATAACTTTAAATAAAAAAGGAACTTAATATTTATAAGTTCCTTTTCCTATTTGGGTACTTTCATATGGATTATTAATTGAAAAGCTAAATTCTTTATCCATTTTAGGTTCCTTTAACTCAAGGTTTATTTCCATGGCATCCGTTATTTCCTTTAAACTTTGTTTGTAATACTCGAAGTAATAAATACTATTTATGGTGTGGTCATATCCGGATAGATAAAGTCTTTGCGTTCCGATGAAATCATCACTATTAATGTTTTTTGAATTAAAGATAATGTTTTTAAAAGTATCAAATCCAGTTATCATGGTGTCCTTATCGATGTTTGTGTCAATGTTATCACCAACGATATCCAAAATGTCATATATTTCAGATAGGCTATTTATACTCTTTAACTTATTTACGATTGCTTTTACTATTTGCTGTTGGTTTTGGCCTCTTATAAAATCATTACTTGTATAATTTGAGTACTTTCTACCACAATACTGTGGCCAAGGGTGACGGTTTCTTGCGAATGCAAGGGTTTGTTCGCCGTTTAACGTTTGAAATCCCTTTTCGATGTATATGGTGTTTTTTCCAAACCTTCTTTTTGAATCACTCTCGCAAAAGGCATACGGAATGTCAACGTCTATACCGCCTAAGGCATCAACTAAGGAAATAACTCCTTGGAAGTTAACTTTTACCCAGTAATCTATTTCTATTCCGGTAAAGTTTGTTATCGTGTCCATAACACAGTCGGCCCCGTATAAAGCAGCAGAGTTTATCTTGTTTTTAGCTTTGGACCTAGTACAAACGATAGGAACCCTTGTATCTCTTGGAATGCTTAAAACCGTTGCGTTCATTGTGTGCGGATTAAACGTAATAAGCATCAAGGTATCACCGTTAAATGAGTTGCTTTTAGCAAGGGAGTTGGTGTTGCTATCAACCCCCATTAAAAGTAAGGTAAATGGCTCATCCAGCGTTTTTCCGGTGGTACTAGTAGTTTTTTTAGCTTTCATGCTTTTTTCATAAATAACTTTGGTATCACTTGCGATGTTTTCGTATCCTTCTTCACTTGCAAACAATGATACGTAAGAAGAGCTTACGAACATTGCATCAATTTCTCCGTCGTATAAATCCTTAAGCATTTCAGGGTAATTATCATAGATAGCTAAATTTTCTTTATCTATTTTTTCTTCTTCTATTACGTCCATCGGAAGGATGTATCCTTCTTGGTTTTCGGTATCATTTATGATTCCGATAGTTGCGTCTTTAACGTCATCAATACCCTCATAGTTTGAATCTTTTAAAACGACGATGCTACTTGAGTATCCGGCTTCTTTATTTGTTATTTTAGATAAAGAAGAACTTATTTTATTTATGTTAATGGTAATAAATATTTGGGCGGCGATAAATATGATTAGAAAACCAAAGTACCACACGTAACTTTTAGTCTTGTTTTTCTTTATGCAACTAAAGCCCTTTACCGTAAATATGACAATAAATAAAGCCGTTAAAAAAATTAAACCATAAACTACATATGTCATAAAACTTTTAGAAGAATTGTAATAAAAGATTGCGTCAACAAAAAGAACGCTTGTTATATAATACGTAATTAAAAGAGGAACCAATAACAAAATAGCCTTTTTAAATTTTCTTTTTTTCTTTTCCAAAAAATCACCTCGCGTTAAGTGTCATTATACAACAAAATCATACAAAATACAACGTTAGCATGTTACGTAAAAAGTAACTATTATTATATTGCTATTATTTTATCGGGATAATCTTTTTTTATATTTACAATTTTTTACAAATGGTAACACGTTTCGACTAACATCTAGATTAATCGACATTTTTATGTTATAATGATAGAGAATAGGAGTTGGTTAAATGAAACTAAGTAAAAAAATAGCCGGTATATTAATGATTATAGCGATAATTTTACCAACTTTTGCGCATTTGCCTAAAGTAAAGGCCGCTTCTTATAACATTTATACCGTAAGATATAAATGCCCCGTAAGAACTGAGGCAAGTGATTTATCAAACTCAATAAAAAACGGAAACGATACCGTATACGTATATCCCGACCAACAAATAGAATATTTAAGTTCCGCAACGGGTCCGAACGAAGGAAATAGTAATGCTACTTGGTACGCGGTAAAGTTTGATTACGCCGCAAGAGAGTACACGGGATACGTTGCTAAAGCGTGTATGTATGATACTAAAACTTATTCTTATAGTGATGACGCTTCTTTTGAGGCTAGTATAAGTGCTTTTCCAGAAAGTTATAAGCCATATTTAAGAAAACTTCACGCGATTCATCCAAACTGGAATTTTAAGGCAGATATTACGAATTTAGATTGGACGACGGCCGTTAACGCCGAAAGCGAAAAAGGTACCAGCGCGATTTCTTATTTATATCCTTCCCTTAAGTTTACTGACGTTAACTATCCGAACGGAATCGTGGTAGATGGAACTAACTGGTACGCTCCTTGTTGGGATGCCGTTGCTTATTACATGGACCCAAGAAACTTTTTAACCGAGAAGAATATATTTATGTTTGAAAGCTTAAGCTATAATAGCTATCAAGATAGCTCGGTAAGTAGTATCTTATCCGGAAGCTTTATGAGCGGTTCTTTCACTGAAAATGGCACATCGAAAACTTATGCTAATGCATTTATTGAAGCGGGAAAAGCTTCTAACGTAAGTTCTACGCACCTTGCTTCAAGATCACTACAAGAAATGGGAACAACGATGAGTTCGGCCGCTGGTGGAACCGTTCCGGGGTATGAGGGATATTATAACTTTTATAACATTGGTGCAACTTCTGGAGTGGATAACTATCTTAAAGGTTTAGCTTACGCTAAGGAACAAGGATGGAATAGCATTCAAAAAGCCATTACTGGGGGAGCTTACTTTATAGGTAATAGTTACATTAATAAGGGTCAGGATACCATTTATTTTCAAAAGTTTAACGTTTCTAGTTACCGTAAGTTAACCGCTTATACCCATCAGTACATGACTAACATAATGGCACCTAACTCAGAATCTTCAAGCATTTATAATTCTTATAAAAACACTGGAAAATTAAATAATAATTATACGTTTACCATTCCGGTTTATAACAATATGCCAGCTAGTGCTTACAAAGTATCAAGAACGGATACGGTAGGAGGCAATACTGATACTGGTGAAGATAATGAGGAACAAAAGCCAACCGAACCAACAATTAGCGCCGAAGAAAAGATTTCTAACACGGGATATTCGTTAGCAACCGGATTCTTAACAAACTTGCCATATGGTTCTGACGTTAGCGTTGTAAGAAGTGCTTTAGCTAACGCGGGAGCTAGCGTTGGTATTATGAACAGTGGATGGTCAACTAAGACAAGTGGCGTTATTGCAACTGGTGACATAATTAACGTTGATGATAAGAACTTTACCGCGGTTATTTACGGAGACCCATCTGGTGATGGCGCGGTAACGATAAAAGACTTATTATTAGTTCAAAAATACTTACTTGGTTCTCAAAACTTAAGTGGTGCTAATAAGGAAGCTGCTGACGTATCAAAGGATGGTGCGGTAACGATAAAAGACTTATTATTAGTTCAAAAAAGTTTACTTGGAACCGGAAGTATAAGCCAGTAAGGAGGATAAGATGAAAAACATAAGTAAAAAAGTTTTAACGGGAGTATTTGTTCTCCTTTTTGCGTTTTTAATAAAGTTACCTGAAACTAGCGCAGCAAGTTGTAACATAAGAGTTTCGGCACCGTCTTCGGTAGTTGTTGGAAGAAACTTTACCGTTACCGTTAACGTCTCTTCTAACGCTTCTTTAGGTACTTGGGAATACACCCTTAGTTATGATTCTTCAAGGGCAAGGTTGGTAAGTGGACAACTTCACGTAGTCGATTATGGTAATGGCAGCAAGAAGTCTGCTAGTTATTCATACACGTTTACGGCGTTAAAGTCTGGTACGGCAACGTTTAGGCCTGTTAATGCTTCGGTGTTGGATTATACTAGTACCAACGAATGCTTATCAGGCTCTGGTTCTGTGTCCGTTTCAATGAAGACTCAAGCAGAAGTAGAAGCTAGCTATAGCAAAAATAATAATTTGGCCTCATTATCGGTTGAAGGGGCAGAATTATCCCCAGTTTTTAACGCGTCAACCACCGAGTATGAAGCAACTTTACCAGTTGATACTACTAAAGCAGTAATTAACGCAACGGTAGCAGACAAAACCGCATCGGTTACTGGCACTGGTGAAATAGACGTAGTTGACGGTCTTAATAAAGTGGAAGTAGTCGTAACCGCACAAAATGGTTCTAAGAAAACCTACGTAATTAATTTAACCGTAGAAGAATTAGACCCAATTAAAGTTAAAGTGGGAAAAGAAAATTATACGGTAGTTAGAAAGGCTAACCAAGTAGGAGACATTAGTATTCCGGTAGGTTTTTCTGAGACTAAAGTAAAAATAGAAGACCAAGAAGTAGTAGCTTACAAAAGTGAGGTTACCAAGCTAACTTTAGTAGCATTAAAAAATGATAAAGGAGAAATAAAACTATTTATCTATAACGCTAGCAAAAAAAGTTACGCTCCTTTTGATGAAGTAAAGGCAGCAGGGGTTAATTTACTTATCTTATCAGACGTATCAAAAGAGGTACCAAAAGATTTTGTTAAAACCACTTTTAAATATAATGGTAAAACTTTAGATGGTTATAAATTAAAAGATGATGATAGTGGTAATTATTATCTAGTATATGCCCAAAATCTAGAAACAGGTAACGAAGACTTTTACCTTTATGATAAAAAAGATAATACTTTTCAAAGGTATTTTGAAGATTTAATAGAACTTAAAGATGATAAAATAGAGATAATGGGATACGTAATTATAGGACTATTTGCTTTTTCAGGTTTAGTAATCTTAGTATTATTGATTAAGCTTTTGAAGAAAATCTTTACTTCGAAAGATAAAAAGATAAATAAGTTAGAAAAGAAAATAGACAAACTAAAAAACAAGAAAAAGTCTAATGATTTCTTTGCTGATTATGATGAAGAAACAAAAGAAGAAAAAGTAGTAACTAAGATTGAAGATGATGATTATGTAGCTTCTAAAAAAAGTAAGAAACAAAAACAAAAAGAGTTAGAAGAAGCTAAAAAAAGATTAGAAAGAACAAAGACTTCGTTTAGAAGGGTAAGCCTAGAAGACGATGACGAAGATGATTTTTAAAATGTAAAGTTAGCTAAAAAGCTGACTTTTTTAATTTGAATAATATTTATGTTATAATGAAAACGGTGAGAATATGTTTTCAAGAAGAAAAAAGGATAATATAAGTGAAACAGAAAAAGCGTGTTTAACTAAAATAGCTAATTTTTATAATGCGAATAAAGAAATTATTAACCAGCTATTAACTAAAGATATGACCCAAAGTGATAAGAAGATGGTAATTGGTGAGTTTTATAGATTGCTAAATTATCAAGCTTTTCCTATTTTAAAATCAAAAGTTAATGTTCCAGGTAATTTGTTAAAAGTTTACCGCGGCATATCTGCTGAAAGTTTAGAACTATTAAAAACATACATAAATCAGTATCTAAATGGACGAATACACTTTGGAAAAAAAGCGTCTATTTATGGGACTGGCATTTATACTAGCTTAGGTTCAAAAGATGAAGCTAGTAAGTATTCTACAGATGGGGGAACCAAAGAGTTTGGGGTAATAATTGAAAATGAATTAATGCCTGATATTAATGTTATTAATTATGATGACATAGAAGCATTACAAGAAAGAATAATTAGTCTAGCATCTAGATTATATACTAATGACCAAAACTTTGATAACTATTTAAAAATGCTTGATGACTGTGCTTTTTTTGTGTCCATTTTAGGATATGATGCTATTTACGTTGAAAAAAGAGGATACATGGTAATTATGAACCGAGGAAAGATAATCGTTGATGATTTGGATTTAGAAAATCAGTTAGAAGCTTTAAAAACTAAAAGTATTAAGTAATGAAAAAGAAAAAATAGAAGGTTGTAAAAAATAGTAATAGGAACACGTTGACCAAAACCTCTTTTTAATTATAATCAAAATGCTTTTACAGTAATAGAACTAAAGTTGGAAAAATCAAAGTACAATGACATTCATCAATTACTTTTTTTACCTAGATATAGTTGATTCTACTTTAAAAAGAAGTTTTCATAATAAAACTAGTGCTATATTAATATCAAAAGAAAATGATAAGTTCATTTTAAGATACGTAAGTGATATGGACGTACTTTTATCCACGTATAAATTTAAAGATGAAACTTCTTTGCATTAGTGATATAATTAAAGTAGGAGATAAGTTTATGAAAAAAGTAATGTTTATATCAAGTATGGGCGGGCATTTAACTGAGTTATTTCAGCTAAAAAGTATTTTTAAAAACTATGATTATAAGATTGTAACAGAAAAACATAAGTCTACGATTGGGCTTAAAGCAAGGTACAAAAGTAAAATAGATTATTTGTTATCGGGTAGCAAGGACCACTTATTAAAATACACGTTTGTATTTCCATATAACGTGATTAAGAGTTTTATTATCTTTATTAAATTTAAACCAGACGTAATTGTAACGACTGGTGCCCATACGTGTGTTGCCATGTGTTATATTGCCAAATTATTTAGACGGAAAGTTATTTACATAGAGTCTTTTGCCAACATAGAAACCAAGACATTAACGGGAAGACTGGTATATCCTATCGCTGACGTTTTTATCGTGCAGTGGAAGTCAATGCTAAAATTATATCCAAAAGCTAAGTATGAAGGGTGGATTTTTTAATGATATTAGTACTTTTAGGAACCCAAGATAAACCTTTTGAGAGAATTTTAAAAGCGGTGTCTAATCAAATTAAAAAAGGAAACATTAAAGAAAAAGTAATTGTGCAGGTAGGTTGTACCAAGTTTAGTGATGATAAAATAGAAACTTTTGATTTTATTTCAAAAGAAGAACTTCAGACGTTAATAAAAAAGGCTAGAATAATAATAACTCATGGTGGTGTTGGCATCATAACTGAGTGTATTACTAAAGGCAAGAAGGTAATAGTTGTACCAAGACTAAGAAAGTATAAAGAGCATACTAATGACCATCAACTACAGATAACTAAGGAGTTTTCAGAAAAAGGATATGTTTTACCACTTTATGACACAAGACAGCTAGCAAAAGCATTAGATAAAATAAAAACCTTTAAACCGGTTAAGTATGAGTCAAACACCGAAAAGTTTAAAGAAAGTATAATTAATTATATAGATAATATGTAAATGGTTTACACTTCTAAACCATTTTTTTGACGTTTTATGATTACTTTAGTATAATTAATTTGGTGATATTATGAAAAAAGTAACTATTTTAGCGCTCCATTTGGGCTATGGAGGAGTAGAAAACGCCATTTCAACGCTGGCTAATCTTTTGTGCCAAAAGTATGAAGTTGAAATTATATCAACTTATAAACTGTATAGTGAGCCGGTTTTTAAAATAGATGATAGAGTTAAGATTACTTATTTAATTGAGCACGTACAACCTAATAAAAAAGAAGTTAATTATTATTTAAAAAATAAAAATTACTCAATGTTCATAAAAGAGTGTTTTAAGAGTGTTTACGTACTTTACTTAAAGAGGAAAGAAATGATTAAAGCTATTAAAAAGCTTGATACGGACGTTGTAATTACTACCAGGGCATTACATAATAGTTGGGTTTCAAAATATGCTAAAGGTAACTATAAAAAAATCGCGTGGGAGCATAATCATCACAACGATGACCAAAAATATGTTAATAATCTTGTAAAATCATGTACAAACGTTGATTATTTAGTTACTGTATCTAAAGAGTTAGAAGAATATTATAAAAAATATCTGGGGAAGAAAGTTATATACATTCCTAACTGTTTAGATAATGTTCCTTCTAAATTATCTAAGCTTGAGGAAAAAAATTTGCTTTCGGTTGGAAGATTATCAAAGGAGAAGGGATTTGATGATTTACTTAGATTGTTTAAGAAGGTAAGCGTAAAACATCCTGATTGGAAATTAAACATAGTTGGTGATGGGCTTGAAAGAAACAACTTATTGGAGCTTGCTAAAGAGCTTAAATTGGGAGATAAAGTGGTTTTTCATGGTTATCAAAGCAAAGATTTTATTAATGACTTATCACTTGAAAGTTCAATATATATAATGACTTCCCATACCGAGAGCTTTGGACTTGTTTTAATCGAGGCAATGAGTTATGGAATTCCTTGCGTTGCTTATTCATCAGCACAAGGTGCTAACGAGATAATTACTGATGGTTCTGACGGATACTTGATTCAAGGTAGAGATGAAAATTTGATGATTGAAAAGATAAACGAACTAATTGATGATGAAAAGTTAAGAAAAAAACTAGGGAAAAACGCACGGGCTAAAGCAAAACTATTTAGTGGTGATGTTATTTTGGAGAAGTGGTCTAAGCTTATAAACAAAAGAAAGTAGGTGTTTTTATGAAATTGTCAGTAGTTGTTCCTTGTTATAACGAAGGACAATCAATTAATGAGTTTTATAAGAGATTATCCAGCTCGCTTAAAGAAAATAAAATATCTCATGAAATTATCATGGTTGATGATGGAAGTAGCGATGATACTTGTAAGGAAATAAAAGAAATTACCAAGTTAGATAAGAATGCTAGGCTTATTATTCTTTCGAGAAACTTTGGAAAAGAATCCGCGATGCTGGCGGGGATGAAACATGCCAGTGGAAGTTACGTTGCTTTGATGGACGCTGACTTACAGCATGACCCTGACGTTTTAGTTAGTATGTATAATAAATTATTAGATAATGAAGATTATGACGTGGTTGCGGCTTATAAAGAGAATAGGGATGATGATTCGCCTTTAAAAAGAACGCTTACATCTTTGTTTTATAGATTAAATAATTTAATTTCTGACGTTAAATTATTACCTGGTGCAAGTGATTTTAGGGTGTTTAAAAAAAGCGTTAGCGATGCTATTATTTCTTTACCAGAAAAAACAAGATTTTTAAAAGGAATTTTTTCTTGGGTAGGATTTAATACGATATACGTTCCTTATTCTCCTAATAAAAGGGTTTATGGGACTTCTAAGTGGTCTATAACAAAGCTTGTTAGGTATTCACTAGGAGGAATTGTTTCGTTTTCAACCTTACCAGTAAAGATGATATTTATAGTAGGTATACTTGTGTTTTTGGTTGGATTATTAAACTTTCTATTAGTTGGTAACTTATCCCATAGAACGATTATTTTATTTGTTTCTATAATTATGTTGTCACTTGGAATAATGGCTTTATATGTATCTAGAATATATAGTAATATACTTAACAGACCATGCTATATAATAAAAGAAAAGATAGGCTTTAAAGATGAGAAAAATCTTTAAAGCTTTTATTTTAAAATGATTGACATATATTAACATTAATGTTAATATATGTGTAAAAGAAGGGAGGATTAATAAAGGAAAAAAGGAGGAACTTAGATGCACATTAATAGAGAGAATTTTAAAAATGAAGAAAAGAAAATAAAAAGACATTATGAGCAGCAGATAATATTAAAGAAGATTCTCATTCTTATTAAACAGTGTCAATCATATGAAGAACTTGTTAATAATGGATTGCTAAAAATTTATGGTTTTGAGCGTTTAAAACATGAACTTAGTGAATACTATAGTTTTAATTTGTGCAAAAACAAAGGAACAATTAGGCTTATATGTACTATTGATGAAGAAAGTAATACCGTTAATTTAGAATTTATAAGTTTAAACCATTATGATGATTTTAAAAAAAGTTTAAGATAATGTTGGAGGTGAAATTATGGAAAATATAAGATTTAAGGATTATTTAAGTGATTATCTTGATTATAATAATATAACTGTTAAAGATTTTGCTAATAGAATAGATATTTCACAGAAACATCTTATTGATATATTATCAGGGAAAAGAGAAATTTCTTCTAACGTAATTGATAAAATCTCTTTTGTAACTAATATTCCAGCTGATTATATATACAAAGTAGAGGCTAATTACAAGCTTGAAAAATCAATAGAAGAATACTTGAAAAAAGAAGGATTAACAGAATCTCAATTCTTAAATAGATATAATTATAAATTTTTGATTAAAGAGCATTTTATCGACTTTGTGGACAAGGAAGATAAACTTGAGGTAATAAAGGATATATTAAAATTTTTAAGGGTTTCAACTCCAGAAAAAGTATATGAAATAGATAAGACGGCTTATTATAAAAGTAATAATGATAAAACCGAACTACTTCTTTTGTGGTTAGAAAAGTGTTACAGGAAAACACTGGAGCAAAAAGTAGGAAAGTATCAAAAAGAAAACATAGATAATTTAGTTAACTATATAAAAAATCAAGCTAAAAAGGGTATATTTAGTGAAGAAAAGTTAATTAAAGAATTTAATGATAATGGTGTTTTTTTAGTGATTCAAGATGATATTCCTGGTTCTAAAATAAGAGGAGCATTTAAAGTTCATAGAAGAATTCCAGCTATATATTTAACTCATAAACATAATCGTATAGCAGATATTTATTTTGCTTTATTACATGAATTATCACATTTGAAGTCTGATTTTAATAAAGCAATGTCAACTAGTATAGTTTCCTTTGAAGATGAATCTGAAATAAGAGCTGATAAAATGGCGTATGATTGGATGGTCAAAGATGATTATTATAAAAATGTTTGTTTAAAGAAGAATTATGATATTGATGAAGAAAATCAATTTCCAAAAAGTTTTGTTGTGTATCGATTAGCTCACGACGGAGTTATAAAATATGGTAGTAAGAAGTATCAAAAATATAATTTTGTTTTAAAATAAACTAATAGTTTATGATTCAAAGTATTTTAATATTCTTTTTATTTTTATGTATTTATGTTAAAATTAAAATAGTGGTGATAAATAGTGGATGAAAAAATAATAGAAATACTTAAGATTGTTGGTTCGGTAATGATATTTACTGCTGCTTTATTTCCGATAGTAAGGTGGATTTCGCACCATATAGGAGCGGTTGACTATCCTAACGAAAGAAAGGTTCATAAAAAACCAATGCCACTTAGTGGTGGCCTTATGATGTTTTTTGGATTCCTTTTTGGATACATGTTATTTGCTCAGCAAAGTACGCAAATGCTCGCGGTTTTAATCGCTAGTTTCGTTGTTATTATAACTGGATTATTAGATGATATTAAGCCGTTAAAAGCAAGGCAAAAGTTAGTTGGACAAGTAATCGCGGCTTCAATCATTGCTTTTTACGGACATATTTTATTAAATGATATATCAGCTTTTGGCTTTTACTTTGATTTTGGATGGTTTGCTTATCCGCTTACGATTATATTCATCGTGGCCTTAATGAACTGCATAAATTTCATTGATGGTTTAGACGGTCTTGCCGCCGGTATTTCAAGCATCTTTTTTGCGACCATTGGTGTTATAGCCTTCTTACTTCATAATATAGGTAGTTTAGAAATAACCTTAACGTTCATAATGCTTGGAGCTTGTTTAGGATTTTTAATATTTAATTTTAATCCCTCTAAGATATTCATGGGTGAAACCGGCTCTATGTTTCTTGGGTTCATGATTGCCGTAGTTTGTTTAGTTGGTTTTAAAGCGGTTACCTTAACTTCTCTAGTGGTACCGATGTTAATACTTGCCATTCCAATATTAGATACACTATTTGCGATTTTAAGAAGAATAATTCACCACAAACCTATTTACGAAGCTGATAAACAGCATTTACATCATCAGTTGTTGAATAAAAAATTTAGTCAAAGAACGACCGTTCTTATAATTTACGGTGTTAGTTTGTTATTTTCTTTAGCATCTATCTTTTATGTTTTAAAAGACAGAAAAGCAGGTACCATTTTGTACATAATTTTAGTTTTACTTATTACGTGGGTAGTTTTAACTACTGACATCTTAACGGATAAGGCTAAAATACACATTAAACCATTAAAAATTGTCCACAGGAAAAATAAAGAAGATAAAGCGGAAACGGCAAAAGTAAAAGCTTCTAACATAAAGCAAAAGAAAACGGGATTAAAGTCAAAAAAGAAAGTTTAAAGCCGTATTATTCTTTGACTTATAACATAAAATATGGTATATTTATTAGCCGTGGAGCAGTATTCTAGTTTGAATTGCGTCATGAAGACGGGCCTAAAAATCCGTTAAAGAGCATACCTGTGAAACGTCTTGTGCCTGCTTTTTTCGCCCAGATTAGGGTGGGTGCTGGATATGATGTTTGCTGGGCTAGCTGTAATGGCATACAGATTCTTTGACCCATCAATACGTGGAGACTCAAACTTGTGCATTTGTACGACTTGAGATTAAACCTACTTTGTGGCTAACGCTATGGGTAGTGTAGCTTGCCTTGAGTGAAGGTATCGGGATAATAGATCAGACTTTTTTTCTAGGCATAGAAAAATTGTTATCGCTATTTGAAATTGCCTTTGCAAAAAAGAGCTAATGATGTGAATTCATTTGAAGAAATTTCCTAGACTGTGACTTTTATAAAATTGCAGTGCGTACTAAGTGGCAATCAAGTAATGCTAACTGGTAACAGAGCATGTTTTCTCTTAATTGGGAACTGCCGGATGGTAACAGAAGGTGAGAAAACGGGAAATCCGACTTGACCTAAGACGCAAAGTTTGTTATAAAAGATTCCACTCGGTTTGATTGTACTTTTATGTACAATCTTTTTATTTTGTGTTATTATTGATATAGAATAAGGGAGGTAAAAATGGAAAATGTTAGTGATTCTAAAATAAGATTTTATGATTTTAAGAGTGAGGTTGTTAGCCTTTCAAGAATAACTTCTTCTTTCTTAATTGAGGAATCAAATCCCATAGGTAAATCTAAAAATTTTAATGATGCTTTAAGGACGGTAATTCAAAAGGACGTTGATGTTTTAAGCGTTAAACTTAAAAGCGAGCTAGCGGAAATTACTAAACGGTTAGCACTTAACGGGACGATTTTAGACAAACCGTTAGAAGGAACGATAGAAGATATAGATGGCGTTATAAGTATGGTTGAGTCCTTGATTAGTAATTTAATAATTGAAAAAAATGGCATTAAAATTGGTGTTTTTACATCCAATAAAAAGCATTTAAAAGATAAGGTTAAAAAGCTTGATGAAAGTATTGAATTCTTATCTAAGTGTCAAAATGATATTATTTCAATCAAGGATGAATATAATAAATTGGTAAAAAGGAGTTTAAACCTTGATGGGGAAGTATTTGATAATTCAACTAAAGAGGATACGGTTAAAGAAGACCCTTTAGAAAGAACGATAAATTTTTACATGAACCGCAGCTAAAATTTAACTGATAAGGTGGTTTTGATGAAACTTAAGGAATTTAAAGAAAAATATGAGAAAAAAGTTAAACAAATAGATAAGAAGCCCAGACGTTTTGTTGATTTTAAATGGGTGTTTATAATAACTTTAGTAGCGTTTTTTATGTCAATTGTTTTTTCTGGTCTAACCGAAGTAGTGGTTCCTCACATTAATGCTTTCGTAGGAATACTTGTAATCTTATTGATAGTTGTTATTGGTGTTATCTTTGATATGATTGGGGTTTCGGTAACGGCCGCTGATTTAAGACCCTTTAATTCGATGGCCTCTAAGAAAGTAAAAGGAAGTAAAACGGCCATTAAACTAATTAAGAACGCCGAGAAGGTTTCGGCTTTTTGTAATGACGTGGTGGGGGATGTTTGCGGCATTATTTCTGGTTCCGTTGGCATTTTAATTGCACAGATAATATCGCTTGAGCTAAAGTTAAATAATTCTTTGGTAACTTTAATTTTAACGGCCATAATAGCGGCTTTAACAATTGGCGGTAAAGCCATGGGAAAGAGCTTTGCCATTAATAAAAGTGACGTAATAATATTTAAGGTTTCTAAAATTATTTCAGCTTTTAAAAAAGAAGGTGATGCAAGATGAAAGTTTTATTATATACTGAAAGTGAAAAAGTAATTGGTAAGTCTGGTTTAGGAAAAGCAATTAAGCACCAGATAAAAGCTTTAGACAGTGCTGGCATCAACTACACCTTAAACCCTAAAGATGATTATGATATTCTTCACATTAACACTTATTTTCCAAAATCGTATTTATTTGCTAAAAAAGCAAAGAAAAGGGGAAAGAAAATAGTTTATCATGCCCATTCAACGGAGGAAGATTATAAAGATGGATTTATTTTAGCTAAACAGACTTCTAAACTTTTTAAGAAATGGCTTATAAAATGTTATGGTTTGGGTGATGTAATTGTTACGCCAACCCCTTATTCTAAGAAGTTGTTACAGGGTTATCCGGGATTGGAAAACAAAAAGATATATGATGTTTCGAACGGAATCGAACTAGATTTCTTTAAAAAAGATAAGAAAGCCGGGGAAAACTTTAGAAAAAAGTATGGTTATAAAAAAAATGACAAAGTTATTTTTGGTATTGGATTATACATTGAAAGAAAAGGAATCGTTGATTTTGTAGAACTTGCTAGAAGACTTCCAGAGTATAAGTTTATTTGGTTTGGTTATAGTCCATTAGCAGCCGCTACGAAACCGGTAAAAAAAGCGGTAAGAACAAAGCTTGATAATTTAACTTTTGCGGGTTATGTTGAGCAAGATGTTATTAAGGGTGCTATGAACGGTGGTGACTTATACCTTTTTCCGACGCTTGAAGAAACGGAAGGAATACCAATCATAGAGGCTTGTGCCTGCAGGCAAAACGCCATCATTCGTGATATTCCAATTTTTGATGGCTGGCTTAAAGAAGGCAAAAACGTGTACAAGGCAAAAAACGTAGATGAGTTTGAACGCAAGATAAAGTTATTTTTTGATGGCAAGTTACCAAGCGTGGTAGATGAAGCTTATAAGGTTGCCAAGGAAAGAGACATAAAAGAAATTGGAAAAAAGTTAAAAAAAATATACGAAAGTTTATAACGCTCTAAAATAAGTAGGGTGTTATTTTTTGAAACGGATAAAGAGAGGATAAACTACGTTTCAAATGTGGTTGTAAACAGAGGAACAGATGTTTCATATTTATAAAATATGTGATATACTTTATTTAGTCACATGAAGTGGAGGTATAAAATGGATAATAAGGTTCCTAATCATGTTGCCATAATCATGGATGGTAACGGAAGATGGGCACAAAAAAGAGGGCTTAAACGTACTAAAGGCCACCAAAAGGGGGCACAGACTCTAAAAAAAATATCTGAGTATATTTATGATAAAAACATTAAAGTTTTAAGCGTTTTTGCTTTTTCAACCGAAAATTGGAAAAGGGATAAAGAAGAAGTTGACTATTTGATGAAATTATTTATTAAAGCGTTTAAAGAAAATTTTGAAACGGTTAAGAAAAAAGGAGTAAAGGTTGTTTTTTCTGGTGTTGAAGATAAACTAAGTGATAAAGTACTTAATACCATGAAGAAAATGAGTGAAGAAACCAAGAATAACACCAATGGCATTTTTAACGTGTGTTTAAATTATGGCGGGCAAGATGAAATAGTTGAAGCTACTAAAAAGATTAGTAGTAAGGTGAAAAATGGTGAATTAAATATTGAAGAAATTGATGCTTCAACGTTTAATAAATATCTATTTAACGATTTACCACCGATAGACCTTCTTATAAGAACTAGTGGTGAATATCGAATAAGTAATTTTATGCTTTGGCAAATGGCTTATGCTGAATTATATTTTACGGATGTATTATGGCCTGATTTTAGTCCTGAAGACATGGACAAAGCGCTTGATTCTTATAACGAGCGTGACAGAAGGTTTGGCGCTATAAAAAATAAATAGAATCTTGATTTTTTTCAAGATTCTATTTTATGTATCCGTTGGTTTTAAACCTTTCAATTGTTTGTTCTTTTGATATTTCTCCAGTTATTCTGTTTAAAGTAGTTTCTTCTTCACCATCTTCAATGAATACTACCGTAGGAGTACCAGATATGTGTATATACGTTTCAAAATCAGCGTATTCTTCATTGCTTAGTTTACTGTTATCTAAGTGATATATATCAACATCATACTCATCTAAGACACTTTCTAGTATTGGTCTATAACTTATGCAATGGGCACAGTTTTCGTTTCCAACGTACATTGCAAACGTTTCTTTATTAGCTATTTTTTCTTTAAATTCATCTAAAGATATTTCGGTTATATGCTCTTCTTTAGAACCACAACCAGTAAATAAAGTTAAAGTTATAATACTTAATACAAATAATTTTAATATGTTTTTCATTCTACCACCTTAAGTTAATTCTATCACGCTTTTTATAATAAAACAATTATTTTGTTACTTGTGAAAAATAATTTTTAAATTGTTAGCTGTCAATTGACAACGTAATAAAAATGTTATAGAATGTAATATATAAGAAAATAAGGAGGAGAAAAAATGTTTACATTAATGAGCTACGCAGATTTCTGTACGGAAGATGTAGGACGAATATTAGGAATTGTCGGTTCTGTTCTTGACATAATTCAATGGGTTGTTCCAATTATTTTAATTGTTTTAGGTACTATTGATTTGACTAAAGCTGTTGTTGCTGGAAAAGAAGAACAAATAAAAACTAATCAACAGATATTAATTAAAAGGGTTATTGCGGCAGTTATCGTATTTTTAATACCATTAATCGTTAGTGTTGTAATGGGATGGCTTGGACCTGATGAGTGGAGACAATGTTGGAATGACAATAAAAACCGTGGTATCCAATTAAATGATTAGTACTAAATGACGAGTCTTAATGATTTGTCATTTTTTAATTTATAAGAATAGTTTTCATAAAAAGGTTTAAAAATTGAAAAAAAAATGTTAAAATGATATCAAGTATAGGAGTAAATAAATGAGGTGCACTATGAGAAATATAAAAAGAATAATGGTTTTAATATTATTGTTTTTAAGTTTGACTATTTTTATAGATGAAAAAAACATTGTTTCTGTAGAAACAGAATATGATAAAAAGTTTAATTATGTTGCTGACACAGGATGTATAGCTAACTTTGGTAACATTACCGTAGGAGACGGTTATACAGGGTCTGAAAGAGGGTTTACATCTGGAAACGATGATAAATGGCAAATTTTAAATGAAAACAACGGATTAATTACTTATACCTGGGGGCTTCCAGAAAAAGAAAAACTTCGGGGAAAAGAAATAAAAAAAATTGAAAAAATATCATATGAAATTACTGATAAAGTTGGTGGTGAAAAGTGTTCAGGAGATATTCCGTTATCATCATCTTCTACTAAGGCTTTCATTGAATTTCACGTAACAAAGCCGACGTGGAAGTACGTTCAGTTGAAGGCACATTATTCTGATGGTTCCGAGGATAAAATAGATGGAAAAATATTAGTTAAGGTGGCTAGTACAAAAGAACCACCTAAATTAAATAATTTAGTAATTGAGAAGACAACCGAAGGGATAACTGGTTCTTTTGGAACATACGTTATTTTTAAACCAGAGTTTACGAAGGAACACGATGTTTATGAATACGGCAATATTCAATATAATGCTTTTGCATCAGATGGATCACAAGTAAATAACAATAAATGGAGTGTAAATGGTGCTTTTAGTTCAAAAGCTAATGGGGCAGATTTTTCAAAGACTTATAAAGTGACGTTTTTCTTAGAACCTAAAAATGAATTTAGAAAAGAAGTTGGGGCGGAAGCTACAAGTACCACTTTATTAATTGACTTTTCAAAGTTGAAAGATGGAGCAAATACTTGTGTTTCTAACGGAAATGCGGTTAATATGTGTTCAATTGAAAGAGTTGAAACTGGAACTTCTGATGAATTAGATGCAATTGTGAGAGAAGAAAATGATGAAAAAAATGAGGAGTATAAAGATAGTGAACTTTTTGATGAGCCTCTTTATCCAGATGAAGGTAAGTTTGGTGGTAAAAGTTCCAATTCAATATGTGATGATGAAATGAGAGGGTTTATCCGTGGAATTTGGAATTTTGTATATGGTTTAGCACCAATCGCATTAATATTATTTTGTACGATAGATTTTGTTAAAGCAATGGCTAGTAATGATGCTGAAGCTATAAAAAAAGCGTTTACTAATTCTATGAAAAGAATAATAGCGGGTATTTTACTTTTGGCCTTACCATTAATATTAAGAATAATTTTAGGCTGGTTTGGTATAGAACTATGTATGTAGGGAGGTGACGGCTTTGGATTTTCTTACAAAGATTTGGGCTGCTGTTAGAAGTTTGCTTATATGGATTGATTCCATTGGATTTGCTTTTGTTGATAATGTTTATGCCTTAATGATTCAGTGTATGTCTGGTTTTAGTGAAGAAACCGTTAGTAATTTAATTGATGGTGTTATAAATAATGCTTATGTAATCGTTGGAATTTTTGCATTATTTAGACTTGCTTTGTCGCTTGTTAATTCCATAATATCACCGGATAAATTAACTGAAGAAAAAAAAGGATTCGGAAATATTTTGATTAAAGTTGTAATAACTATGGTTTTATTTATTGTTGTTCCGATTATTTTTCAAAAATCTCGTGATTTACAACAAATGATAGTTAATAACAACTATATATCTAAATTACTTGCGGGAGTAGAACTTTATGATCCTGATGCAACCGAGGGAGTTAGTTATAATCCAGGAACACTTATGCAAGTAGTTACGATAAAATCTCTTATAAAACCAGATGATAGACTTTTTCCAAACAATAAAAGTTGCGAGGGCGAAGCGTGTAAAACATTTTATGGGGAGAGGGATTGCAGTGCTCCGGCTTCTGGATATAGTCCTAGCCAAGAGGCTGTACGCGTGTGTGAACATTGGAATGATAATTATGTTAAATTTTCACAACTTTCTCATGATATTGCGGTTTATGATAAAGTTGGTGATGAAAAAATCTTCGTTTATAATTATATTCCAATTGTTACTTTAGTTGTAGGAATACTTATACTTTATGTTTTATTAAGTTTTACTATTGATATTGCGGTTCGTTCGGTCGAGTTGTTTGCGTTAGAAATACTATCACCGTTTTTCATAGTAACTTATATAGACCCTAGCTCTGCTTCTAATGGGCCGTTTAAACGTTGGTTAACAGCTACAGGAAAATCATATATAAGCTTGTTTGTAAAAATAGCAATAATAACTTTAATGCTTGTTTTGATATCTAACTTAGGTGATTTACTAAAAGGAATAAAAGGAGATACAGTGTTCCTTAAATTATTAATGATTCTTGCAATTCTTATTTTTGCTAAAAAAGCTCCTAAATGGATTGGCGACATGATTGGCTTATCAGATGGTGCTGGTCTTGGGGGACTAGGCATTGGAAAGAAACTTGCTGGAGCTGCTTTAGTAGGCGGTATGCTTGGAAAAGGCGTGGATAAATTAAAAAGTACAACTAAAGGCATAGGAAGAGGAGCTGCTGCTGTTGCAGCTACTCATGCTAATAATGCGCTTAGAAACAGAAGAGAAATAAAAAAACAAAAGGAGGAGAAAGGTCTTACCTTTAAAGATAGACAAGCTGCTAAGCAAGAATATATAAAGAAAAATGGTAGTGCAGAAGGTTTTAGAAGCGCTTGGCAAAAAAAACGTAGTGATGCAAAATTAGGTTTTAAAGATAAGGCAAAAATGTATGGTGCAGGTGCTCTCGGAGGAGTTGCAACTGGATTTAAGGCGGGATTTAAAGCCGATAAGTTAACCGGAGCCCTTAAAGGAGGAATAACTGCTAGTAATCAGTTTGCTGATAGACAAGGCTTGGGAGGAAAATCTATTGTTGAAAAAGCTAAGAATTTAGCTAATAAACCTTATGAGGCTATAATGGGTTCTGCGTATGGTAGTGAAAAGGATAGGTTTGATGCTCGTGAAGAACAAGCTAAAATTGCTACTAGAGATGAATGGTACACAGAAGCAGGTCTTGAGGCTATGAAAGGAAATGCACCAAATGGTCGATATAATAAAAATTTAGCAGCGGGTTTTGGTGGCTTTGTTAAGGCAACAACTGACGAAAATGGAATTCGTGCAACTAAAGTCGATGATGCTTATGCAATGATAAGAGCTTGTGCCGAAGGAAGAAAGGCAACATTTGATTCACAAGGTAATTTGCATATTGATGGAATTTCTGACCTTGATAAGTATAAAGAAGTAGCTCGAACATATTTTAACGACGATGGTGCAGCTCATATAGAGGAAATGGTTAATAAGCAACAAACGTCTGTTATTTCTGAATATCAAAGTCTTGACGAGTATATAGGAAGAGCTAACCAAACACTTATGAGTATCAATCAAAATACAAAACTTATTATGAGTTCTAAACCTGAAGTCAAAGCTGATCCTAATACCGGAAATTTATATATTCCTGGGGAAAATGGAAAGCAAATCTATGTTGATCCAACAGATATTGATAAAACGATTACAACTTTACAATCCGAAATTGGTAAGACTACTGATATAGGTGTTAGGGCTAATCTTAATAGTTATCTAAGCTTTTTGCAAGGTGACTCTACACTTAATTCATATAAAGCATCCAAGGCTCAAACTGAATCTTTATTAGAAAATTCTCTTGCTAGAAAAGATACATTGCAATTATCTTATGATAGAATTGGTGAGGAGATTCAACAAACTAAGAAAGATGCTAATGGTAATGATGTGTTGGATGCTATGGGTCAACCTGTTAAAATCCCATTAACACCTCAGCAGAAAACTGATTATGTAAATAATAATGCAAGTAAGATAGCTAAACAAATTGAAGGTCTTAAAAAAGCAAATAATAATGATAAGAAATAGGAAGGGGAAATGATAGATGAATCAATATTTAATTGCGGCTAACTCTAAAAGAGCACAACTTATATTTAACATGTTTAGACCAATTGATTTAATAATATTAGGAAGTGGAACGGTTGTAACTTTTATATTATTTTTCATTTTTCAACCGGATACGTTATTACCAGCGATATTAGTTTTACTTCCTTTTCTTATCTGTGCTTTTCTGGTAATACCAATACCTAATTATCAAAACGTGTTATGTGTGTTAATAAATATATATAATTTCTATTTTGTTGACATAAGAGAATTTGTGTGGAAAGGATGGGGTGCGAAAGATGAGTTCAAGAAATAGCAGAACAACTGAAAGTTTTGTTCCGGTAAGAGCAATCGTAAATAACATGATTGAATTAGATAATGGTTATAAGGTTGCGGGTGTTAAGGTGGCACCTAAAAACATATTTATCTTGGAAGAAAATGATCAATTTAACGTAATTGATGGGTTGAAAGATTTTTATAACACTTTGGACTTTGAGTTTTGGCTTGTTATAGCAGATAGACCAGTTGATATATCGGTTTATATAGCAGAACTTCAGATGATGTATAATCAGGTTCAAAGTCCTGTTATAAGAAAGTTAATAAACCAGGATTTAAGTAAGGCAAGCGACTTTACTGATGAAGTGTCTGACGTTGAGTTTTACTTGTTATTTAAAGAGAAAAACGTAGAGATAGTACAAAAGAAAATTAGGCTTATGATTAATGGTTTAGCAAATGCAGGGCTTGCCTCTAGTCAGGCCAATAACGATGATTTAAGAAGCGTACTTGATAATTTCTTAAACGGGGGACAAAAAACTGAGTTTGGGACGGTGTTATCATAATGGCAAATATTAATATAAAAAAAGAATTAGCACCTAAAGGTTTAGAGGTTAAACCAGCTGAGTTTATTATAAGTGATAAATGGTGTACCATTCTTACGGTTGTTTCATATCCTAGGTGGATAAGTCCAGGGTTCTTATCGAGCATATCAAGTAATCCCGGAGTAAAGGTTGTAATCAAACACATACCACTTCCTTTTACTGTTATGTCAAAAATGCTTAATAAGCAATTAGTTGAATTAAGAACCGCATATGAAAAAGAAAATGATAAGACGATGCAGGAGCAACTAAGGCAGGATTATGACTCTTTAAATGATTTTATTCAAATGATTACGGCCAATCAGTCTAGGATATTTGATTTTCAAATGCACATCGTAATAACAGCTAATTCTAAAGAAGAACTAGAACAGAAAAAATTACAAATGAAAAACTATCTATTAACTTTAGAAATGAGTGCTATTCCTTTAAGGTTTGAGCAGATGAAGGTTTTAAAGTCAATTATTCCTATATTTCCTAAACAAGACATTGAAGAGCAAATTGGTACTCCGATAGCAAGTCCAACGATAGCAGCAATGTATCCATTTATCTTTGATAGCTTAAAAGACCCAGGACCATCATGTCTTCTTGGAACGGATTTTTCTGGTGGGGTTGTTTTGTTTAATCAGTTCTTATACCAAATAAGAAAAGAATTTAACAGAAATGATGCTAACATGATAATCTTAGGTACCACTGGTAGCGGTAAATCAACGGCAGCTAAACTTCTTCTTAGAACTTACATTAGAAATGGTTATAAAGCGGTTGTAATTGATCCTGAAGGCGAACTAGAAGAAATGGTTGAGAAGATGCAAGGAGACTTTATTGATCTTGGTAAAGGTGGCCAGTTTGGGATGATTAATCCGTTAGAAGTTATTTTAGAGGCCGATGAAGAAGAGTTAAGACAAGGTTTAGGATATACGGTTTTAACAAAGACTTTGCAATTTTTAAAAGCGTTTATGAAGTATTATGACCCTTCTATTACTGAGGATGTTTTAACGATGTTTAGTGAGATGGCACAGCTTACGTACCAACGCTTTGGAATATCGTTTGAAACTGACTTTTCTAACTTATCATCAGAACAATATCCAACGTTCTCTGATTTATATGAAACATTAATTAGAAGAATAGAAGCTTATGGTGACCAGATGACTCACGAAAGAGATATAATGGAAAAACTTGAGCTTAAGGTAAGGCCTTTGGTAAAAGAACTTAAGTTCTACTTTGATGGACATACTACTATTAGACCAATGACTAAATTCATTGTGTTTAACATAAGGGATTTAATGAACGCAGATACTAACATTAGAAACGCGTTATTCTTTAACATATTAAAATACGCATGGAGTCACTGTCTTGATAGAAGTATAAACACGGTTATGATGGTTGATGAGGCACACATTCTTCTTTCTGGAAACAACATAATAGGTGCGGACTTCTTAGCACAAATTCAAAGACGTGCTAGAAAGTATAACAGCGGAACATTACTTATTACGCAGCAACCAAGTGACTTTGCTAATCCAGAGGTAATAACACAAGGAAAAGCTATCTTTGATAATGCTTCTTATTACTTAGTTATGGGGCTAAAGAAGCAAGGCGCTGAAGATTTAGCTCAACTAATTGACCTTAATGAGCAAGAAAAAGATAGTATTAAAAAGTATAACCAAGGAGAAGCTTTGTTTGTTTGCGGTAACCGTAGAATGAGAATAGATGTTACTGTAACGGAAGCTGAATTAGATTCTTTTGGCGCCGGTGGGGGCCTATAGGTATTGAAAATCAATACCTTTTTTTAATTGCTGCAATATGGTATAATTATTTTATGTTAGTCTGGTGGTGAATTATTATATGAATCCTAATAATAAAAATAATTTAAATGAGAAAAAAGAAAATTTAGTTAAACCTGATGATGTAGAGACGTTAGAATTTGAAGATGGAGAAATAGAATTAAAAGACGTTAAGTTTGATAATATTAGGTTTAATGCCAGTCCAGAAAATGCTAAAGTAGGCTCACCAGGAAGTAGTGACATGGAAGACGTATCAGATGATATAGATAATCCGTCTTCAGTTTCTGGTAGCAATGATAGTACTGCTAATTCAACTGAACCGTCAAACGATGACATCAAAGATGTTAGTGACGAAAATTCTTCTCATGATAATGCTGGCAAAACGGCTGACACTAATGATTCTTCTTCTAATCCAAGGGAAAATGCACCTTTAAGTGAAGAAAATCAAGAATCACCCAATCAAGTTGTACCAGACGAAAATGGTGATGCTAAAAAAGATGATAAAAAAACCGGCGAACAAAAAGATGAGAAAAAAGAAGACGAAAAAGGTGAAAAAGACGAGAAGAAAGAAGATGAAAAAAAGCCGGAAGACGAAAAGAAACCTGATGATCAAAAAAAAGATGATAAAAAACCAGACGATGACAACAATAATAAAGGTAAAAAAGACTTAAGCGATAATAATAATCCTAGCAATGATAACAAACCAGGTAATGAAAAAAAAGATAAAAAAGATGAATTGCCTGATAAAGATAACGATAAAAAAGATGAAGGCAATAAACCTGGGGATAAAAAAGATTCTAAACCACAGCCTAATGAAAATAGCTCTGGAGAAAAGCCGAAGAGTTCAGAAAAGAAACAAAATAATTATCCTAAAAACATGAAGGATTCTGCTTCACGTGGTACTAATTTTAAGAACCGAATGAAAAATGGTGTTAAAAAAGGTGCTAAAAAAGCAGGTAATGCTGCTAAGGAAAAAGCGGAGGAGAAAGCTGCTGAAACTAGTGTTGGTCAAAAGGTTCAAAGTGTTAAGAATAAGTATGATAAAGCTAAAAAGGCAGTTCAGACCGTAAAAAATCTTAAGAATATAAAAAATATTGTT
The DNA here is from genome assembly GCA_946500425.1 of uncultured Mollicutes bacterium. GTDB lineage: Bacteria > Bacillota_I > Bacilli_A > RF39 > UBA660 > Aphodocola. Next base: position 24,914 of record CAMMVQ010000008.1, read on the forward strand.
CTGTATGTTAAAATAGGCGGAATGGCTTTAGCAGGACTAGCAATTATAATTGCAATTATTTTTTTAGCAGCTACGTTTATGGCATTTTTTTCTCCGGGTTTAAACGGCAGTGACCACAGTGATGATTCGGCTTATTCAGAAACCGACCAAAAGACTTTAGAGAAGATAAATACTTTGTTTAATAAGTATCCGAATGCCGATGCAGCTTTAGCAATGGTAACGGTAATTTATCCGTTTTATGATGATTTATGGAGCTCAGATGTTTCACTTCTTGCAAAACCAGAAGATGAGCCGGACGATTTAGAAGCAGAAGAGGATGAAGAAGATGCCTCAGAAGATAAAGAAGACATAGAAACTGATGATAGGGTACAAGATGATCCTTATCTAGAATTGTTTCAAAAATGGTCATACCGGCAAAGGTTAAAACGAGTTCTAAAGAAGTTAAACGAGGGACTGGATTCATATGATGCTTACATGAAAGACAGTTATTTAAATGGTAATGGTTATGATGTTATTTTTGATGCGGTAGATGAATCACAGCACGAAGTATTAAAAAACTTAATAATTTCAGATTTAAAAGAGAAGAAAAATGATTTTATTAATTATGTTAGTGCATCTTATAATTGTACGGCAACGCTTCAGTCGGTGGGAGAAATAAACCTTGATGATATGGTAAAAAATAGTAATATTTATGTTGACGTTAAAGAAGAAGCATGCACTGACCCTGATTTGGTTGATTCATGTGCTAGTTTGAATCCCAATCCAATTCCATTAAAAGATTACGTAATGGGCGTTGTTAATACCGAAATAACGGTAAATGATGATACTTCAATAGAGAAAGTAAAAGCGCAAACGGTAATGGCTAAAAGCGTTGTTTTGGGGCGTTATAAAGAGATGGGATGGGAACTAAAAACGGATGGTGCTGGTAATTATGTCGTACCGATAAGGTCAAATACCATGGATCAAGATTATTGCGATTATAACGTTGGATGTAGTAATAAGACGTCTGGTAACCAACACGGACCTGCATCAGATAGCGCTAAACAAAAGTTAGAGCAAGCTTGGAACGAAACGGTAAACGTTTATGTTTATAATAACAACAAAGGAAGAACGGAGTCTTTTTATAAAACAAGTTATGATCAGTATTGTAAAAGAGGAGCTTGTTTAATCAGTTCTGATTTTGATACTTACATTAAAAGTGGTATGACTTATGAACAAATTCTTACTACTGCCTTTTCGGAGACTAATGGTTATGCTTTAGTAACTCTTGATTCTGAAGGAGTTGCAACCGGCCAGGTATCAAGTGGCTTGGTATGTAGTCAGTCTCCTTATGGTTCAGGTGGTGTTCCCGATGATAAATTAGTTTATTATAATCAACAAGATTATCCCGATGTACAGTTCTGTGGACTTTCTGGTTTTAAAGCTGGTTGCTATGGAACGGGAAGATATTCAATTTGTACTTCTGGATGTGGGGTAACGTCAATGGCTATGGTGGTATCAACGTTATCTAATACGGTTGTAACACCAATAGACATGAATAATTTAGCAACTTCTACTGGCACTTGCGGAACCTATGGCACTGCTTTTGAAATGTTTAGAATCGCTTCAAATAATTATGGTCTTGAATATAAGAATTTATCTATTAGTATTGATGGTGCCAATGAAGCTCTTGAGTATTTAAATAAAGGTGGATTAATAATTGCTAACGTAGGTGCTAAAAGCCCATTTACCACTGGTGGACATTACATAGTGCTAAGACGCACAAGTGGAGGTAATACCGTTTATGTGGCAGATCCGAATCATAGGGAATTATTTAACACACCGTATGACATAACGGATTTTGTTAATCGTGGGTGGTTAATAAATGGATGGATGGCCTTTACTGGTCCAAAATCAGAAGAGTACGCGGTTGTTAAAGGTTCACCAGGACAGGCTACGGGAATCATGGGAAGCCCATTCAATCCGTTAGATACCACAAGTAACTTCCAAACTCAAGGAAATTCACCAACGTTTCCGAAATATTCTTGGGGAGATTGCCATGGAGCGTTAGATTTGTCAATAGCAGAAAATACGCCAATTTATGCACCCGATGGTGGTACGGTAACTACGGTTGCGTACGAAGAAGGTGGTTATGGTAATTACATCATAATTGACCATGGAAATAATTATAGTACGGTTTATGGACATCTTAATGAAACACAAGTAAAACAAGGCGATAAGGTTTCTAAAGGGCAGCAGATAGGATTAAGTGGTAATACTGGTAGGTCAACCGGACCGCATTTGCACATAGAATTAAGGAATTATAACGTTTATACGGAGGCTAATAGAGAAGAGGCAAAGTGTAACGTTGGTATGGGATTAATGAACATTGCGAATTATATAAATACTGGTGTTTCTTACGTTGGTCAAAACAGATAAATGAGGGTGAAGCTTATGAAAAAATTAGAACTAGTTGTGTTAATTTTGACTGTTATTATGCTTTCTGGATGTACGGTTAGAAGTACTATTACCGTACGTCCGGATAAAACCGTAACCGAAGAGGTAAAAGTGTTAGATGATAATGAAAACTATACTGGAACTTATAGTATAAGAGAACAAATATCATCTACTTTAGAGCAGTATTCAGGTGTTCTAGACTTTAGAAAATATAGTCATGATTATGAAATAGGTGATAAAAAAAGTGGTGCTAAAATAAAAAAAGATTACGATAACATATGCTCTTACTTTAAAGATACCGCTTTTAATCAGTACGTATATAAATCAATTGATTGTACCGAAGATGATTACTATTATGAAATCAGAAATAAGACTGAGTATATTCCTTATTGTGAGGAATGTAGTGATTGGCCTAGGTTAGATGAGGTTACTTTAACCATTAAGTTACCAGTTAAAGCGGAAGCAAGCAACGCTGATTCGGTCAATAATAACGAGTATATTTGGAACTTTGGAAAAGACGCGCCAGATAATAAAGAGCTATACTTAAAAATTAGTAAGACGGCTTTAGAAGAAAAACAAACTCAATTAGAAAACGAGGAAAATACAAAAAAAAACATTAACATTGTTATAACCGTCTTGGTTGTATTGGCAGTAACAGTAATAATTGGTCTAATTGGTTTGGTACTTTATAAAAAATACCAAAGAACAAAAATAGAATATTAATAAAAGTTATACCAAATATTTTAAATATTTGGTATAATATTTTTATGGATAGAAATTTTTGCTAAATATGGGTTAGGAGGCTTTTGTGATGAAGCTAAAATTTAGAGCGGACCATAAAGACATAATTGCTTTTATTTGGGCTTGTATGTTACTATTAATCGTCGTTTCAATGTGCGTTGTCAACTTTTATCATATTGCCAGTCCGGAAAATGAAATGGTTGCCGAAAGCTTTAAATGGACGTTTAACTTTATACCAGCTTTTTTTCCGCCTTACATAGGATATACTATTCTTTTTTGGATATTATCAATCGTTCTTCTTACTGTTAGTGTATCTTCTCACTTTTTTACAAGAGAAAAAGGTTTTGGAATTGTTGAGGGTAAAAAAGAGGATGGTTTTGGTAGGTTTGCCAAAGAAGAAGAATATAAGAAGTTTAAAGACGTTGAACCGGTTGAACTTACTGCTAAAGAATCTGCTTCTGCTGGTTTCCCGCTAGTTTATGACAAGAAAAAGAACTTAGTTTACGTTGATAATGGTGAATCTCATTCACTTGTTATAGGAGCTACTGGTTCTGGTAAAACACAGATGGTAATTAATCCTTTGGTTAACCTTCTTGCTAAGAAGGGGGAATCAATGGTAATATCTGATCCTAAGGGTGAGATTTTTGAAAAAAACGGAGAGATGCTTCGTGATTTAGGATATAACGTTATCGTTGTTAACTTTCGTGATCCAAAAAATGGTAGTTGTTGGAATCCTTATACTTTGCCTTATAAATATTATAAGGGAGGCAATCAGGACAAAGCCAACGAACTTTTAAATGACATGGCGATTAACATTGCATCTGATGAAAAAACCGATGATCCTTTTTGGACTAATTCTGCCGCTGATTATCTTACGGGTTTATCACTTGCAATGTTTGAGGATGCTAAGGAAGATGAAATAAGTATTTCAACGGTTAACTTGATGATGACCGTGGGAGACGAAAAATACGGTGGCTCTACTTATCTTAAAGAGTATTTTAAATTTAAAGATCCAGCTTCACCAGCGGCAATTAATGCACTCGGTACAATTAATGCCCCGGCGGATACGAAAAACTCAATAGTATCAGTTTTAAAGCAAAAGATTAAGGTGTTTGCGGTTACTCAAAATTTATCTGAAATGCTTTCTAGAAGTGATTTTGACATGGAAACGATAGGTGAAAAAAAGACGGCCGTTTTCATGATAATTCAAGATGAAAAAACAACTTACCACGCTCTTGCAACAATCTTTGTAAAGCAGTGCTATGAGTCTTTGATTTCCGTTGCGCAAAATCATGGTGGAAAACTTCCGGTTAGAACGAACTTCTTACTAGATGAGTTTGCAAACATGCCAAAGTTTAAGGACATAACAACCATGATTACCGCGGCAAGATCAAGACAAATTAGGTTTACGATGATCATTCAGAATTTTGCTCAGTTAGTACAAGTTTATGGAAAAGAAGATGCCGAAACCATTCGTGGTAACTGTGGTAATATTTTGTATTTACTTACTGGTGAGTTATCCGCGTTAGAAGAGATAAGTAAACTATGTGGAGATAAAATAGTAAAGGTAGGTAAAGACCAAAAAGAAGAAACAAGACCATTAATTACGGTTACTGAACTTCAAAGGTTCAAACAAGATGAAGTACTTGTTTTAAAACATAGATTACCACCTTTAAGAACAAAGTTTTTGCCATTTTGGAACACCGATTTTGGATATGGTAAAAATAATCAGACCATTCCAAAAGCAGTGCTTCCTTCGCACGAACAGCGACCAATTAAACTTTTTGACATAAGGGAATTCGTCAAAAAGAAAAAGGAAGAGTCCCGTAAAGATTTATTCGGAGGAGCGAATCCATTTGGTTCTGGTGGTGCACATAATCCTTTTGATAATAATCCTTTTGGTCCGTCACCGAATCCTTTTTCTTCCTCTTCATTTGGTACTGACCCATTTAAGACAAGCACCAATCCCTTTAGCACCACTTCAAGTAACAACATGAATACTATGTCTAGTTCTATTAACAACTCAACTGATGATTTAAACATTGATGACATAGTAAAGAAAATAGATGCTAAAATAGCGGAATTAGAAGCTGAGGAGAAGGCTAATAACGCTGCTAAGGATAACGAAGAGAAAGCTTCTTCTAAACAGTTGGTTGAGGATAAAATAGACTTTAAGCCAAGTGCCAATATTAATAGCATATCGTTTAATGCGCCTGATTTAAAAAATAATTTATCTTTTGGAAACCAAAAAAATCAAAGTCATGATTTAATGGATGATTATTTAGAAGATTTATCAGACGAAGAACCAATTATCTTGGATAATAAAGCTTCAAGTGGTGATAAGAGCAATAGCGTAGTTGAAGCGGTTAAAACGCCAGAAAACAATGATAACAGTAATAAAGTTTATACAAATAAAGAAGAGATTAATAAAATCATGAATGATAAAAATAATTCGGATGATGATGATAATGATTTTTTTGATGATTTCTTTGAATGAAAGTACTTTATTAAAAGTACTTTTTTCATATAATAAATAGGGTGGTTAAAATGCAAGAAGCTTTAGAAAGCATAGGTACAAAAGACAAGGTAATTGATATAAGACCAAAAAACTTGTATGATAAGCTTAATTATCCTGGAAGCATAAACATTCCAAGGTTAAAGTTACTAAGAGATCCAAGCTTATATTTAGATAAAAACGAAAAGTATTATTTAATATGTGATACCGGTGAGTTAAGTTATCCAACGGCGAAAGTCTTAAATGCTCTTGGGTATCATTGTTACAGTGTCATGGGTGGGTTAGACAGATATAAAAAAACGTTAAAAAAATAACGTTTTTTTCAATTGGATTTTTTGTTATTGTAGTATAATTATTATAGATAAGGAGGTATAAAATGGAATATATAATTATAGGGTTACTTGTGTTAATTGTTATATTAGTCATTTTTTCAATAACAAAAAACATTAACGAAAGTAACATCACCGAGCGGTTAGGTAGACTTGAAACGAGCGTGGTAAAAGAGCTTGGAGAATTTAAAAACGATGTTAACGTTACTTTAAATAATGATTTTGATAAGTTAAATGAAAAAGTTGAAAGAAAGCTAAATCAGATAAATGATCACGTAAACGAAAGGTTGGACGTTAACTTTGAAAAGACTAATAAAACCTTTACTTCGGTAATTGAAAGGTTATCAAAGATTGATGAGGCTCAAAAGAAAATTGATAGTTTATCAACTGACATCGTATCATTGCAATCTATTTTAACCGATAAGAAAACAAGAGGAATATTTGGTGAAGTTAACCTAAAACAAATAATGGTTAGTGTTTTTGGTGAAGGCAATGATAAAATATATAAAATGCAGTATACTTTTGATACTGGTGTTATTGCGGACTGCGTTTTATTTGCACCAGAACCACTTGGAACAATTGCGATTGACTCGAAGTTTCCACTCGAGAATTACCGTATCATCATTGATAAGAAGGTAGGAGTGTTAGAAAGACAAGTTGCCGAAAGACAGTTTAAGCAAGATGTAAAAAAACACATTGATGCCATTGCGAACAAGTATATTATTAAGGGTGTAACAAGTGATCAGGCAATCATGTTTTTACCTGCTGAAGCCCTTTTTGCAGAACTTAACGCATATCATTCTGACATAATAGATTATGCTTATAAAAAAAGGGTATGGATAGCATCACCAACAACTTTAATGAGTACCCTAACCACGATTGAGCTAGTAATTAAAAACATAGAAAAAGATAAATATACTAATATTATTCATGAAGAATTAAATAAATTATCAGTTGATTTTTCAAGGTATAAAGAAAGATGGGATAAATTATCTAGAAGCATTGAGGCGGTAAGCAGGGATGCTAATGATATTCATATTACAACCGATAAAATATCAAAAAGATTTGAAGCTATAAATAATGTTGATACTTTAAAATTAAATGATAATGATTGACATTATCGTAGGATAGTGGTATTATTCATATTACTCGGCATCATTAATTGAAAGTAGTAAATATATTTATGAAAGGAAGACGATGATGAGTAAAGATGGATTAGAAGAAGTTTATGGAAATGTATCTCCAGTTGAATTTATAAGGGTGCCAGGAAATAACTGTGTGAGTCGTACTAAAGATTTTTTGGATAGGAACATCTTATGTGTTCTTAATGTTTCTGGCCCTTTAGATAAATGTGATTTATTGCTACAGGAGCTATATGAACAAGGTGAATTGGCTGCGGGTGAAGATTTTGATGGATATATATCTGGAACTTACAGTGATGATTCAAAAAACTTTGAAGCAACTTTATCTTTAATGAAAAGAAAAGATTAAATTTATTTACAAATTTAATCTTTTTTTGATAACTCAATAATTATGTCCATATCATCATCTTTTGCCATGATGTTTTTATGAAGGGCGTTGCACTTTTCACACTTATAAACAATCTTAAAAGTATCTTTAAACTTTTCAATTTCAATTGGTCTTAACATTCCTTTACAGGGGTTTAAACGGTCTCCTGGATTTATGTCAACGTGTTTAGAATAAAGACAAAAAGGACAATGATCACGCGCGGAATAGTTTAATTTATTAACCTTTTTTCCACAGTTTTCACAAGTAAACGCTTCATCTACCATATTGAATTTTTTCAATTTATATCACCATTAAAATTATATCATATATTTAAAATATTACGTAAATATGGTATAATTATTAAGAAATTAGGTGATGTAATGGAATACAAAGTTATGATAGATGAATTTGAGGGGCCTTTAGACCTTTTGTTACACCTAATTAAAGAAAATAACATAGATATTTATGATATAAAGATAGAAGAAATAACTAAACAATATTTAGATTATATTCAAAAGATGAAGGACTTAAACCTATCAATTGCAAGTGAATATTTAGTAATGGCTTCTGAGTTGACTTTAATGAAATCAAGGATGTTACTCCCAAAACATGAGGTAGAAACAGAAGACGATTATGAAGAGGACCCAAAAGAAGTACTTATTGAAAGACTTTTAGCTTATAAAAAGTATAAAGAAGTAACTAGTGATTTTAAAAATTTAGAAATGACAAGAAAGCTTATTTTAACTAAGGAACCTGAAAATTTGAACCATTATATTAAAGAAGAAAGTGATGAGAATTTAAGCGCCTATGATTTGGTAGAGGCTTTTAATAACTTAATAACAAGAAAGTTAATGGAAAAACCAATAGCAACCAAGATTACGAAAAAAGAATTATCAGTTACTGAAAAAGTAAGACACATTAAAGAAATATTAAGGATTAAAAAAATAGTTGACTTTGAAGAGCTATTTGAAGTACCAACTAAAGAAGAGATAATCATTAACTTTTTATCAATTCTTGAAATGATAAAAAAAGATGAGATAATCGTAAAACAAGACAGAAACTTTAATAATATAACAATTGAACTGAAAGAAGGTGATGCAAGGTGATGCAAGGCGCTTTAGAAGGGCTTTTGTTTGTAACTGGAGAAGATGGTTTGTCACTTGATGAAATTGTAAATATTTTAAAAATTAATAATCAAGAAGCCGAAGAGCTTTTAAGTAGTTTAAAAGATGATTTAAAAGATGATAAAAGAGGCTTAAAGTTAGTGTATTTAGGTAATAGGTATAAATTAGCTACCAAAGAAGAGCACAAGGCTTATTATGAGCTTTTAGCTAACAAAACAGCTTCAGGCTTACTTTCTCAAGCCGCTTTAGAAACACTTGCTATAATTGCTTATAACGGTCCCATATCAGTTGGAATGATAGATGAAGTAAGAGGAGTATCAAGCCGCGACATGGTAAGAAAACTACTTTTTAAAGGGTTAATAGACGTTGCCGGAAGAAGTGATTTACCCGGAAAACCAATGCTTTATAAAACTACTAATAAGTTTTTAGACTACTTTAATTTATCTTCAATTGAAGAGTTGCCAAAGCTTAAAGAGCAAGAAGAAGTAAATGATGAAGAAAGGGATTTATTTATTTCTAGATATAAAGAAAAAGAATAGAATTTATTATGAAAGGAAGTATTTAAAATGACGGTATTATTGATTTTAATAATATTATTAGTTTGTTTAATAATATCCTCTATTAAACAAATAGATGAGTATGAAAGAGGAATAAAGTTTACGTTTGGTAAGTTTACCAAGATAATGAACCCAGGATGGAACCTTGTTATTCCGGTGTTTCAAAGCTATAAAAAAGTAGACATAAGAACCAAGGCGGTCGATGTTCCAGAGCAGGATGCTATAACCAAGGATAATGTTTCGGTTAGGATAAACGCAGTAATTTATTATAAAGTATTTGATGCTTCAAAAGCGGTGTTAGAAGTTGAAAACTTTTATTTTGCCGTAGGACAACTTGCACAAACAACGATGAGAAACGCGGTTGGTTCGGTATCATTAGATGAATTATTAAGTGAAAGAGAAAAAATTTCTACGGAAATATGTAAGATAATAGACGCCGCAACCGATCCATGGGGGATAAAGGTAGAAAACGTTGAACTTAAAGATATTTCTCTACCAGAAGAAATGAAAAGAGTAATAGCGCGTGTAGCCGAGGCCGAAAGAGAAAAACAAGCAGTTATTACAAAGGCATCAGGAGAGGTTGAAGCGTCTAAGAATTTAGCTAAAGCTGCTGAAATCATGGCTAATACGCCTGGGGCAATGCACTTAAGAACTTTATCAACCTTAAGTGATATTTCTTCTGACCAGTCAAACACCATAATATTTGGTGTTCCGGTAGAAATATTAAAACATTTTGAAGCTGGTAATAATGATAAGTTGAAGGAAGAAATAATAAAAATAATTAAGGACAATTCTAAAAAATAACGTAAGTGATTTAAGTTTAAGATAAATGTAGACATAAAAAACATGTCTGCATTTTTGGTTATTATTTAATCAGCGGCAAGAATAGAAAGGCAAAAAAATTAATCATGATGTGTTTGTAATAACTTACTCTTTTTTTTAATATAAATTAAATGAAGAAAGGAAGAAGTTATGAACGTTATTGATAAGAGTTTTTATGAATTAGTAAATCATTTAGGAGGATTGTCGGAAGAGCAAATATATAATAATATTAAAGCTAGTTTTGATTTGATTCCGGAACAAACAAAGTTTTCTTTGGAAGATTATTTTAATAAATTTAAATATTGGGGAGAGTTAAACTTACAAACTGGTAATTATGATCAGCTAATACAAAAGGCTAAATCTTTTAGCGAGCATTTAGATGATTACGTTTGGCTTTATAAAAGGCTTAAGGATTATCGTTCTAAAAAATTACTTTTTGCCATAATGAATAACTGGTATAGGTATGATTTTATATCATTATCAACCTCACATGAGGTTAATTATAATCACTACTTTGATTTGGACTTAATAAATGCTAATCGTGATGACGTCTTCGTTGATTTAGGAGCATATACTGGAGATACAATCATAGATTATATTAGAAATTATGGAGAAGCAGGGTATAAAAGAATTTATGGATATGAAATAACTGATAGTTCATATAAGATATTAGAAAGTAATATTTTGCCATATGAAAATATAATGATACGAAAGAAAGCTGCTTCTGATGAAAAAGGAATTATGTATGTAAATAAAAGCGTGGTTAATGATTCAGCAAATACCATTAGTACGGAGGGGACCGACGCGGTAGAGACGGTAACGATTGATGAGGACATAAAAGAAGCAGTATCTATTATTAAGATGGACATTGAAGGAGCTGAACAAAAAGCATTGATTGGATGTAAGAATCACATCATAAATGAGCATCCAAAGTTATTGTTATCAGTTTATCATAATAATGAAGACATATGGAAAATACCAAGAATGATCGAAAATATATGCCCTGGTTATGACTTTTATTTGCGCTCTTACGGAGGAAACATCTATCCTACGGAGATAGTTCTTATCGCTATTTATAATGAAAAAAGTAATAAACAGTAATTATTTGTTTATTACTTTTTTATATGTGCTTAAAATAAGTCTTGGGGTTATGCTTTTACCTTGTAGTTCCTTTTCTAAAGTATTTGCTTGTTTTTTGCTTAAGTTTTTTACTTCGTGAGACACCAAACGATAATATTTATTATATTCATCTAGTTTTCCAGTTAAATAGGCTTCTTTTTTGGTTAAATCAAACCCACTTAATGGTTTTAAATATGATATGTCATCGTCACGATAAATAAATTCTTTTTTTTCGCTTTGCTGTTCTTTCATAATTTTATAAATTAATGTTACTCTAAGCATTTCATAAAAATGCATTTTTTTCTTTTTTTCTTCATTATCAAGAAACCCTTTTAAATACTTAGTAGAACCAGTTGATAACGTCATTATTAAACTTTTTTCATAATTATATTTTTTTAGTCGGTTCACTTATATCACTTCTTTTGGAAAGTATTATATCAATAAATAGATAAAAAATAAATGTTATTTTTTAATTAATGCGTATGATTTTTCGTCAAAATATTCATCATTTATTTTGTAGCATTCTTTTTTTAGACCTTCATAGTGAAAACCAATTTTTTCTAATATTTTTATAGATTTTAGATTATTTGGTAATACGTTTGCTTCTATGCGGTGTATTTCTAAAACTTCAAAACAAAATGAAATAACACTTTTAATTGCCTCTGTTATATAACCTTTATTTTGCTCTTGTTTTGAAATTATGTAACCTATTTTACAGGAATTATTTAGTTTGTCTTTTCCGTGTAATAAAACTATACCAATTATTTTTTTGTTATTCTTAAGCCTGATACCCCAAATAAAATGGTTTCCTTCTTCATAATACTCTTGGTATTTTTGTATGGTTCTAAAGAAGTCTTCAAAGGTTTTATATGGTAATTGAAAATAAAATTTATAATATTCAAAATCGTTGAAGATTTCTTCATATAAAATTTTAGCATCTTCTAATCTTATGCTTTCTAGTGTTAATCTTTCTGTTTCTAATTTTTTAAACATATCCATATTTTATTAACCTAACCTTTTCTTGATATTTTTTTAATTAATCTAAGTATTTGTTTACTTCTATCGATATCATAATTATCACCATCATTTATCACTTCGTCTAAGTATGGTAATTCTGGTATTTCATTTTCTAAATTTAATAGTTCCCTGACATAGGGTTTTAAATTTTTTATGGTTGATATATGTCTTGATAATGAATGGTATTCCCACCTGGATAAATTTTGAACTTCTTGTAAATATAATAAGTTTAGTAACGAAAGTATCATTGAAAGTTTATCTGAATTTTTTGATGGTCTAAAGTTTAATTCTACTTCGTGTCTGTAATCAAATAAAAATTGAAATAAAAGTTTTGAAATAAAGAAAGAAGTATGATTTTTATAAGAACAAGCATCAACGTCACAGTACATAACGTTTCCACTTTTATTTATTAATATGTTTTCGAAGGATAAGTCTTGATAAATAATACCATTATTATGAATGTCTTTAAGTATTTTGCTAGCTTTTTTTAATGCTTCAAACAATTCTTTACAGTTAATGTATCTTTGGCTGGCAAAAAAATCGTATAACGTAGCAGAGTTTTTAAAATTATCCATTATATATCCTTCTAAAACATTATCTTGAATAATTAAGCTAGTAGGTAGTAAGACTCCGTTAATTGTCATACCATCCATTTCTAAAAATTTATTATGTAATAATCTTTTTTCTTTAGGGTATAATCCATTTAATATTTTTATACACTTATCGCCATCTTCATATACCGTACTTTTAGTTCCTTGAAATTCAGTTTGTTTTAATGATGATAAATCTATGTCATTTAGTTTAATTTTATCCATAATAATCTTTCTTTTTTTCTTTATATAATAGCATGAAATAGTTTAAAATACAATTATAAATAAAATCCCCCATATCATGGGGGATAATACACTATATATGGTACCGGTAGTCGGGCTTGAACCGACACGGTATTGCTACCACTGGATTTTGAGTCCAGCGCGTCTACCAATTCCGCCATACCGGCATCAACAAAAAGATTATATCATAAATCTTCTATTTTTTATACAGTTTTTTAATAAAAATGCTATAATTATAAAGAGGTGTTACTTATGAAATATTATTGTATAGGAATAAAAGGGTCAGGAATGGCTACGTTAGCAGAAATTCTTTATGATTTAGGAAATGAAGTTAGTGGTTATGATGATTATAAAGGACATAAGTTTACTCAAGATGGATTGGATAAAAGAGGTATAAAAATATTTTATGATGGTAATCATGAACTTGATAAAGATACCATCGTTACTTATTCTAAAGCTTTTAGTGATACTCATCCAGAAATAGTAAGAATTAAAAACTTGGGATTAAAAATAATAGAATATAACGAACTTATAGGAGAGATAAGTAAAAAGTTTAAAACCATTGGCGTTTGTGGTACTCATGGTAAGACAACAACTTCTACCATGATTTCACATGTTTTAAGAGAAACTAAAGGTTGTAATTACTTTATTGGGGATGGTACTGGTTTTGCTGATTCTAAAAACGAATTATTTGTATTAGAGTCTTGTGAATATAAAAAACACTTTTTGTCTTATAGTCCTTATTATGCGGTAGTAACTAACATTGAACTTGAGCATACCGAGTGTTATAAAGATATAAATGAAATAATAGAAGCATTTGAAACTTTTTCTAACCGTGCTAATTTGGTAATTGCTTGCGGTGATGACCTAAACGTAAGAAAGATGAATCTAAAGGTACCAGCACTTTATTATGGATTTAACGATGATAATGACATCATTGCTAAAAACGTTAAGCTAACTCATGAAGGAAGTAATTTTGACGTATATATTAAATGGGATTTTTACGGGCATTTTGATGTGCCACTTTTTGGTGAGCACATGGTTTTAAACGCATTAGCATGCATTGGTGTTTGTGATATGCAAGGAGTAAAAAAAGATGTTATTCATGATCTTTTACATACGTTTGAAAATGCTAAAAGAAGGTTTAAAGAAAGAGTCTTTAAAGATGTAGTTACGATTGATGATTATGCTCATCATCCAACGGAAGTTAAGGTAACGATAAATTCAGCAAGACAAAAATATCCTGATAAGGAAATTGTTGCGGTGTTTTTGCCTAACACTTATTCAAGAACAGAAGTTTTAATGGATGATTTCGTATCAGCTTTAAAATTAGCAGATAAAGCATATGTTATGGACATTCATTGCGATAGAGAGCGTCAAGAAGACTATCCAAATGCTTCTAGTGATAACATCATAAAACAAGTTCCTAATGCTGAAAAAATATCAATTGAAACGGTTGATAAACTTTTAAAACATAAAAACGCTGCAATATGTTTTATGAGCTGTGCTAACATATATGAGATTTTAGATAAATTTCATGCTTTATTAGAGAATAAAAAATAAATAATTAATCACCATAATAATGGTGATTTTTTTATGAAAGTATTAATAACAGGAGCAGCATCAGGAATAGCTTATTTAACGGCTTTGACGCTAGCTGAAAGAAAACATGAAGTATATCTTACGTGTCATACCGAAAAAGAAGTATTAAACGTAAAAGAAAAGGTAAAGGATTACAAAAATATTAAAGTTTTAAAGGTAGACATAACCAATAAAGAAGATAGAAAAAAAGTATTAGATTTAAACGTTGATGTATTATATAATCATGCTGGAATAGGAGTTTCTGGTTCTATTTTAGATGTAAAAATAGATGATGTTAGAAAAAATTTTGAAGTTAACGTTTTTTCTTCTTTTTCTTTGTTACAGATGGTTTTAAGGCAAATGGTTGATAACAATCATGGTAGAATAGTTGTTATGTCATCCTTATCAGGAGAAATTCCAATTCCTTTTTTGGGAGTTTATTCAGCAACTAAAGCCAGTATAACAATGATGGTTAAGGCTCTTAAAATGGAACTTAGAACGCTTGATACTAATGTTCAGGTGGCTTTAATTGAGCCGGGTTTATATCATACCGGATTTAATCATTATATAATTGATGGAAAGTATAATGATAGTAAGTATTTTAAAGAAATAAAAGATATATTATATGAGTTCGAACATTCCTTTTTATTTTTAGCAGAAAAAAAGGAACTAGATTCCATTGTGGTTCAAATCATAAGAGCTATTGAAGATGATAAAGTTAAAAAGGTTTATCGTGCACCAATAACTCAAAGCCTGCTAGTTAAATTATATAATATATTTAAATGATAATTTATTTGCTTAAATTATACCGGGAAGTTAGGAGATAATACCTAACTTTTTTTAATATAATTTAATATGAACAAAGATGATTTAGAAAGAAGATTAAAACAGCTTAGGGTAGAGGATTTTATATGGATTATTTATATTGGAATAATAATTTTAAGTTTATACTCTAATACTTTTGAAAGAAAATATTTTATTAATAATGATTTAAAAAGTAAGGAAACATACCGAAAAATAACAATTTTTGTATTTATTATTTTAGTTATAGTATACACTTATTTTTTAAAAGATTCTTTTGACGACATACGAAATCTTAATGATAAGGATTCTAATAAAAAGAAAAAGCTTACCTATTTATCTTTTATTGGCTCGTTATTAGTTGCTATAAGCGGTTTTATATTTTTATACATAGCGATAGCCGATGAAGACATTGACGTTGAAATAGCGTTTAATTAATGTTTTTATGAATATATTTTATTAGCAAGAAGGTGTTTTTTTGTTACCAAACATTCCCCCAAAATTATTTTCTTTATCGGCGGTAGTAGTTGGGTATATATTAATTGATGACATGACTGCTAATGAGCAAAACGCCGTTGGTAACTGGCTTATGCTTGTTGCTCAGGTATTATCAACCAATGCTTTTTATCGTGCCGTAATGCAAGAACGCGGCCTAGAACCAGTTGGCTCAACCGAAACTGGAAGAAATAACGCTGATACTTTTGCTGTTACAGGTAGCCAAAGTTCCGGAAATATTAATATGGGTACTAGTAGTGATGGTGAAACTTTAAAGATGTTAGAAAAAGTGGTAAGAGCACTAGAACAAGAAATTGAAAATATTAAAAGAGCATTATAGTTTTTATAAAACTATTCGAGCTTTAATAAAATATTAGTAAAAATATGCTATAATTAAGGAAATGCAACCAATTGTTTACAAAAAACAACCAATAATTGGTGGATGCAACTGCATAATTGTAATAAGATTATTGCGAGGTGAGGAAAGTGAAGTTTGGTAATAAGTTATCAAAACTAAGGAAGGAACATAATCTTTCACAAGAACAACTGGCTGATAAACTTGAGGTTTCAAGACAGGCTGTATCAAAGTGGGAATCAGGACAATCATATCCAGACATGGATAAAATAGTTATTCTATGTAAAATTTTTGATTGTACGATTGATGAGCTGATTAATGATGAAAAGGAAGTTATAAGCGAGAAGAACAAAAAAAGTTTAATGAGTTACGTTGATGAATTTTTAAACTTTATAACGAAAACGGTTAATATGTTTTGGAGCATGAGTTTCAAGCAGAAAATGTCATGTATCTTTCAGATGAGCGTACTAGTTTTAATATTGGTGGCAATCTTTGCTATCATAGGAAGTATTATTGCTAGCTGTTTTAGTGGAATGTATTCTATCTTGCCATACCGTTTTGAAAGTTTTATAAGAAGTATTTTCTTATTTGTTTATGTTTTGATTTGTTTAATTATCGGAGCAATAATTACCGTTCACGTATTTAAGATAAGATTTCTTGATTACTTTGTTACGGTTGAAGATAATTTGGCAACTGAAAAAGAAATAGAAAAACCAGTAGAAGAAAATGAAGTTTATAAAGAGTGTAAAAAAGAGAAGATAATAATTAGAGATCCAAAGCATAGTACTTTTAGTTTGGTAAGAATATTATCTAAGTTATTAAATATTTTTCTTAAAGGCTGCGCGTTATTAGTTCTATTATTTTTAGCATTTAGTTTTGTGTTTATAATTTTTGCATTAATTGTTAGTTTATATTATATAAAAGATGGTATGATTTTTGTTGGAATCATGATTGCTTTTTTGGGAAGTGCACTAATTTGTTTTACGGTAGGAGAGTTGTTATATAGATTTATATTTAACATTAAACAACATTTTAAAATTACTTTCGTTATGGCCGTTGCTTCTTTAGTAGTAATTGGTATAGGTTTTGGCTTGTCGTTTGTAAGTTATACTACTTTTGAAAGGGTAAACTTTAATGAAAGTAATATTTCACTTAATGATAAAACAAGAAAAATAATTCACGTAACTGATGATAACATTTTAATTGGTTGTTCCTATAATCATTATTGTTCTAAAATAGAATATGAAGTAAACGATGATTTAAAAGACGTTATTATCGTTGATGTAAAGCATAATAGTGAATACAACTATTATATAGGAGATGCATTTGGCTATTATGATGATAGCGAGTTATTTAGATTTTATGACGTTTATCCTGGTAGTAGCTACGACTTTTTTGAGGCTTATAACGAGGTCATAAATGATTTGAAAAACAAAGTTATTCGTGACTATTCTTACTATCCTCCTTGTGAGCTAAAAATAACGTCATCAACTGATAACATTGAAATGTTAAAGAATAATTATAATAAGTTTAATGGAGAATAGTAGAAAATATTAAAACCAAGGTCAAGATGATTGTCCTTGGTTTATTTTTAATATAAATAAAAAATTAGTTTAAACTTATTATAAGCTAGGAGAGCCAATAAAATTTTTATTATTAATTTGAAAATAAATTAAACATATTACTCCAGCTATTAAAAAAGAGCTTCCTAAAACTTTTATGGTATATAATTCTTTTTCATTTTCTGGTGCATTTTTATAACTATTATAATTCCTTATAAAAAAATAAATATATATGAAAAAAGTTATTATTAAAGTAAAAGTAAATACTTTATTAGATTTATTTTCTAAAGTTTTGGAATTTATATAAAGATTTTTTTCTTGAATACTATCTCCATAGACGTTTATGAAGCATAATATGCCAAAAATTATCCACAGTATATCTTCAAATTTTAAACGTTTTAACTCTTTTTCTAGGTCACTCATATTAAATTATATTTTTAATTTTAATTTTGTATGTTTGTAATTACTAGCATAAAATAATATCCGGCGTAATTGAGAGCCGGATAAATATATTAGTTAATTAAATTATGTTTTTTTACGTATGGAAGTATTTCATTTTTTAAAGTGTTTGATAGGATTTCATCATTTACACTACTATCAATCCATTTAAAATCTTCAATCTCATCTGAAAGAGTTAATACGCCTTCTAAAATTCCTTCGTATATAAAAATATTCATATGAATTTTTAAGTTTGGATCACTAGTTGCAATTTCGTCGAATTCCATTAGAAAATTTATTTTTGCCTCATCAAATATAGCTTTATTTCCAAGCTCTTCATGACATTCTCTAATTGCAGCTTGAAGGGGAGTTTCACCTTCTTCAACACTTCCACCAACCATTTGATAAGTTGGTCTTTTTCTAGGCTTATCAATTAATAATTTATCATCTTTAAAAAATAATGTTCCAACCACTTGTTTCATTTGTCTTTTTCCTTTCTTATCCACAGCATAATTAAATTTACTATGTAATTTATTTCATTTTCGGTTAGAGCCCTTCCTTTTGGAATATGATGCCATTTTTCTAAACAGCCACGGCAACATGTTGCAGTTGCATGTTGAGCGATAAATACTGGGTGTCCTTTCATTGGTGTTTGCTTGCCATCGTTTGGAATTACATCGGGTGCAAGTCTTTTTCTTATGAAATCAAAAGCATGGTCTTTTATTTTATCCATTCCTTTTTCATCAATGTAATCTAACATGTACCGTCTTAAATGAAAACTACTTCTAAATTTAGATTTTGCTAATTTATCTAAAATAACATCATGATTCATAATTAACCTCTAAAATAATTATAGCATTAATTAAAATGTTTCTTTATGTAAAAGTATAAGTTTTTTGATAATATAAACACTTTAAATTATTTAATTACTATAATTAAATATTAATTTTTTATATATTTATTACTTATAAAATTAATAATTTTATACATTTGTTAGAATAGCTTTATTATGATATTATCGCTTTGGAACATTTAATAGTTGGGTGACTGCCAAACTTCTAGAAGAAGGGAGGTGATAGGATGAACAAGAAAGATTTTTTAATCTTAGCCTTGATCATCATTATCCTTTTACTTATAGTTTTACTATTTGTAATCTTAAAATAAAAGAATCACCTAACATGCAAAGTTAGGTGATCTACCAATATAGGTAACACTTAGGCATGGCAATATTAAGTGTTCCTCTTTTATTTTATGAAGTTTCCTTCATCTACATACATGGTAGCATAAAATAATTTAATAAGCAACTAAATACACTTTTTTTAAAATAGTTAAAATTAATCAGAAATATCGTTTTTAGTATCATAATTGTTTTAAAAATAAAAAATCATTATAGTAAAATAAACTTTTTGTAATTAAAATAATGTAAAAGCTTTTTTGCTGTATGTTTATATATATGATAATATGTAGGCGGAACATTTAATGGTTGGGTGGTTGCCAAACTTCTTAAGAGAAGGGAGGTGATATTGTGAACAAGAAGGATTTTTTAATTCTGTCTTTAGTAATAATTATCTTCCTTTTATTATTATTGCTGTTTATAGTTTTAATATAAAAAGAAAATCACCTAACAAGTGTTAGGTGAACCCTATATAGGCAACACTCAACATAGCAAATTAAGTGTTCCTTTTTTATTTTATGATGACTTACTCATCTACATACATAATAGCATAAAACTTATTTTAAATCAACTAATTTTAAGTTCTTAACTTAAATGTTTTAGGAGCATAACGATATGCTAAATAAAGAGAAATGACTGAGTATAAAACACAAAAGATGATTGCTACCACACCAAATGAAATAATAGGCATTTTAATTTGTAGCATAAAGTAGCATACGAAATAAGTTAGCCATTGTACTATTTTATATGTTCCGCTTCTTACTTCAACGTTTACGTTATATGGTTGAAGAAGATAGTACATAACAAGATAGTGAACAGAAAAGAAAATGCTCATTGAAATAATTGAGATAAACAATACCAAGTAATTTAAATTATTATCCGTTCCTCCAGTTATGAAAAGGATAATTGGAAGACCAAGAGCTATAACTAAAGCAGGAAGTAAGTTTATTTTAATTAACGTTTTAAGTCTTTCTTTAAAAAGTCCTAAGATAACCTTTGGTGTTTTATAAAAACCATATGTTAGCATACTGTGATCACAGTTCATGAACATTGCCTGGGTAACAACAGGTCCTTTATTTATTATGTACATGATAAACACCATGTAAGGTAATAGGGTAAGTAAACTTTTGTTAGTTAATGTCTTAATGTTTGGATTAATTATGGTTAATATTATTAAAACCATAATTACTAAAAGACATGCAGCTGCGGTTTTCTTAGATGCTTTAGTTAGGATTTTTTGATGCTTTTTAACAAAAAGTTCATGGAAGAAAGCAAAACCACTTTTATTACTTGTATAAGTATTTTTAGTATCTATTTGTTTTAGGGATTGCTCTTTTAGGATTTTTTCTGCACTTGCATTTGTCGCAGCATAAACGTTATTTGGAGTTAGTATTTGTTTATAAACTTTTTTATAATCGTTAAACTTAAATATATATTTAAAGCTAAACATTCCAAATATGATACTTATGATTAATAAAACTAAATAAGTTAAGTAGTTAACTGAGTATCCCATATATGGAATGCCATAGGAAATTACAAGTAAAATACCAACTATAATCCACGTGAATTTATCAGGTAAGTTCTCGTTAGTTGCTTTTTTTGTTTTCTTATATCTAAAAAGAAATAAAGCACTTGTTATAGCCTTTATCATGATGGTAAAAACCGGCATGGTAATTAATATCGATAAAGGTACGTTAACCATTAATCCAAATATAATCGTAAAAGGCATAAGACCAATTAGAACCTTTAAAAGCATGTATAAATAATTTGATAAGGTATACGTTTTAGCATCCATTCTCATTAATATCATAGCGTAGTATTTATCTTTAGTAGGGTTAAACATAAATGTGTTTAAAAGTGCTCCGCATAAAGTTAAAAAGATAAATATATGAACAAAACTTTCACCTTTATTAGCATTTGAAATATCAATCATGAAGAAAATCATAAATAAGATATAAAGAAATTTTCCAACGAAGAATGATAATATTTCAATTATAATACTAATTATGTTACCAATTACTTTTAATGCTTTACTTTTGTATAAAGAATCAGGTAATATTTTTTTAATTATTGGAATTTGTTTTATCGAGTAAATAATGCTGTTTACTCGGTATGTATTCTTAAGTTTAAAGGCCGTTATAAAAGACTTAATCATTATTATCCTCCGTTAAGGCACTTATTATTTTTTCTTTAAACTTTTTGTTATCCAAGTCTTTTTTATCTACTTCTTCTAACGTACCATGATTTAAAATAACGATTTCATCACATAAGTCTAATGCTAATTCTAAGATGTGTGTTGAAAATATTATAATGTGATCTTTTTTTATCTTTCTTAACATTTCTTTTATTTCTTCTGATACGACAACATCAAAAGAGGTTAGTGGTTCATCAAGTAATAAAACACTCGGACTTGCAATAAAGTTAACTAGCATTTGCATTTTATTTTTCATACCATGTGAGTAGTCTTTTAAAAGCTTATCTCTGTCTTCTATATCAATTTTCATAAAATCAAAATATTCATCTATCGTTTTTAAGTTTTTAATTTTATCCTTATTAATATCGATGAAGAATTTTAAAAATTCTCTTCCGGTTAGAAATTCAGGAACGTTAGGTGTTGAAACAACGTAACCGATATCTTCTGGCGTTAAAGCTTTATCATCAAGTAAAAAGCATCCGTTATCACTTTCTATATCTTCGTTTAAGCAGTTAAAAAACGTTGTTTTACCAGCACCGTTTTTACCTAGAAGACCATATATTTTTCCTTTCTCAAACGTGAAGTTTATTCCTTTTAAAACTGATTTTTGTTCAAAACTTTTCTTTAAATCTTTAACTGTTAATTTCATATTTACTCCTTAATAAAAAATATGATTTTATTATACCATATAAAATCATATAACACTTATGTTATAAAAAATTTATTTATTATTTTTATATACTTGATACAAAATGTCTTTTAACACTAACATTGCATCTAACTTATTATATCCATAATCATTTTCTAAAGAGGTAAGGAGCATGATTATTTTTTCTTGATATTTTTTAACATCTACTTTATTTTGATAACTTGTTAATACTGGATACTTTTTGCTCCATGCTTTAGTCCAATTTACTTTATCTTGATTTTGTTCATTAGTTTCTTTTATTATTTCTTCAATATTCTTCATTTTTTTCTCCATAAATTATTTTTTTACTTTTTTAGCTATAACTATTATGATAATTGTTACGATGGTTAATAAAAGAGGTAATAATAACATTCTTGTTAAAACTCTTTGGGTAGGTGGTTGATTAAATACATACATTCCTGTTACATAAAATATGATAATGGTTAATAATAAATAAATTAAGTAGGTAGTTGCAACCCCTAACATTTTTTTAAGCACTTTTTTCATCTCCTTTAATTTTATAGTACATTTTATTTTCTTTAAATTCATAAGTTATTTTATCATCGTTACAAAGATAGGATAAGTAAGCTTTAATGCTTGCACCAACTAAATAGTACTGACTTACGTTCATGGTTAAATTATACATATCAAATATCTCTTTTAGAATTTCTTCAAAAGTTTTTGAAGTATCTAAGATTTTATATATATTACTTATTATTTCGTTTATTTTATCATCATTCGCTTTTATTAGATCATTTAGGTTATTAGTAACCTCATTGTGAGATAATACGTACTTTTTAGCTTTTAATGTTTTTAGTTTCTCTAATGTGTTTAAGTATTCTTTAACATCGTATAAATAAAAGATGTGATATTTGTTTATGGTATTTTCACTTGCTAAAGCATCACCTAAAAAGATAACATCATCATCTGTTTTAACGCCTATCATGTCATATGAGTGACCTTTTAAATCTATTATTTCTAAATTATTTATATTATTATCTATTACTTTAGCCTTTGATTCTTTAGCGTATAAAAACTTGTTTTTTAAAGAGGAAAGGGGACTTGCGCCATAAAGTCCAGCTGATTCAAGTATTGTGTTATTAATAAGTGAAGTTTCAATTTCATTAGAATATATATCACAGTTTGTTCTTGTTTGAATAACGTTATTGCCACCAATGTGATCCGCATGAGAGTGGGTGTTAATAATCATTTTTACATGCCAGTTTTGTTCGGAAATTATCTTTAATATTTTTTTGCCAGCGTCTTTATCATTTCCGGTATCTATTAAAATTACGTTTTCATCATTTAATTTATAAACACCAATGTTTGTATTATTTTTAATGTAGTAAGTTTTTTTGCCTAACTTAATTAATTCCATAATAGCTCCTTTTTAGCTCCTATAATTATTATATCATTATATAAAATACAAAAAAAGTTATTCTTTTTTTGAATAACTTTAATTATCTTTATTATTTTTAATTAGTAAAGAAATGCTAATGGAAAATAGTCCAATACCTAGTAGTAATATGGCGTTTTTAGTTTTAATTTGGTTTAAAATAATTAGTACTATTATGGCAACGCCCATTGCGAGTGCTATAGCATTAAATATAAGAATCATTAGTTTATTCATGTCTTCTTTTTTAGAATAAGGATTTATTTTGCTATCTTTTTCACATAAATCTACAAGGTAAGATGTATCAGTGTCAAGCGCTTTGGCTAAAAGAGATATTGATGCTATATCAGGATAAGATAAACCACGTTCCCATTTTGATACTGCTTTATCGGTTATGTTTAGTTTTTTAGCAAGTTCTAATTGGGTTAGACCTTTTTCTTTTCTTAGTTTTGTAATTACATCTTTAAAAGTTTTTTCTTGCATGCTTTTTCCTCCTTAAGCTAATTTTAACATGTTTTTAGTAAACCATACGTATTCTGTTAGTTTATTTTCTAAACCAATAGTTTAATCATACTGATAAATTAGTTCCCAAGTATATAATTATACTTATGATAAATGTTATTATAGCAAGTATAAAAGACACAAAAATAGCTAACAAAGTTTTAAAATATAATTTAATCTCTTTATTTTCTTTTTTATTTACGTTTAAAAATATAATAAACATTTGAATTATAAAAGAAATTACAAATACTAACATTATTATTTTAAGCATTGGTAGGGCTCCTTCATATAAAAATTATATCTTATGTTTGTAAATAAAAAGTTTGATTATAATTATTATTACTTAATACATATACATTTATTTTTTGAATATTTCTTTAAAAATTCTTCTAATTCTGTTTCATTACTAAAAATTTCTTCAAAAATATTATACAATGTATCGGTAGCTTCATATTGACCTATTGCATAACACTTTTTTCCTAGCCCATAAGCAATACCTGATTCGATATGAGCTGCTTTTCCGGCTGGTAAAACTAGTAGTAAATTTTTGGAATTCTTTTCTCCTTCTAAATCATTATGAAATAAGTTCAAAACTATATCACTCTTTAAACTTAATGATTCAAATTCTTTTTGTTTTTCTTCTGGAGTTTGGTTTTTGTTTCCATATCCCCAATTATCTTCATTTTTTAAAAAGCAATAATAAGACACCTTATATTTATCAAATAAATTGCATATCCTTAATATATTTTCTTTATTTCTAGCTCTACCTGCTATAAAAAATTCATATTTATTTTCCATATAAATAATCTCCTTTACAAATTATATTTGCTATTGAGATAATTATATCATTCATTTCTAAAATAAAAAAGATGGGAACATCACTAAAAGGAATTCCCAATAAAAAACTAGGTATTATACCTAGTAAAATAATCAAAATTGGTAGCGAGAGGGGGGATCGAACCCTCGACCTTTCGGGTATGAACCGAACGCTCTAGCCAGCTGAGCTATCTCGCCATGAACTGCATTAATATAATAACAAGAATTTTAAGTTTTATCAAGAGGAAATTAACAAAAAATAAATTATTATTAAAAACTACAAAATTCTCTTGATATCTTTATTTTGCATTGCTATAATAAATAGCCATACAAGTTGATAATATTTTAAAATTTTTAGTGGTGGTGGTATGATGAAATATAATAATTATGAAACTTCTTTGTTAAAAACAAATCGTTTGGTTTTAAATAAAGGAACCACTAATGACTTTTTAAAGGTTTATGAGTATGATTTTAAGAGGCTTATGGGACTTGATGGTTTGATAGAGTTTGAAAAGCAGGACGTAAATAAAATTAAAAGTTGGTTTAAAGGCGGAATTAATAATTACTATAGAAAACTACATAAGGCACACATGTTTGACTGGATAGTTTATTTAAAAGAAAAAGCAATTGGAAACGTTTTAACCGAGGAAGAAAACTTAGAAAATAATAGTATTGAAGTTGCTTTTAACTTTCATCCTAATTATTGGGGTAAAGGTTATGCTCCTGAGGCTGTTGCGGCGGTTATAGATTACCTTTTTAAAGTTGGATATGATAATATTATTTGTGCTTATTTAGAAGGAGATGTAAAATCAAAAAGAGTGCTTGGAAAATTAGGATTTAAGCCTTTTAACATAGAACGTGACTCAGTTGAATTTGACAACTACATGGTTGATAAATATATTACCATAATGACAAAAGAAGATTGGCTTTCAAGAACTACTAAAATTAAAAGAATAAATGACTCTTTATAGAGTTTTTTTTATTTTTCTTACGTGATATAATCATAGTAGGAGACCAACTATGAATAGTCAATAGTTTTTCATAAAAAAATGAAAAAAAATTA
>CAMMVQ010000009.1 GCA_946500425.1 uncultured Mollicutes bacterium
TTGGAAACCAAAGAAGAAACAACTTCTACAACGGCCTTGGAAACCAAAGAAGAAACAACTTCTACAACGGCCTTGGAAACCAAAGAAGAAATATTAGTTACGGTTCCTTTAAAAAATGGTTTTGTTAATGAAGATAATAAAACTTATTATTACGAAAACGATGTTAAAGTAACTGGACTTAAAATAATTGACGGTGTAAATCATTATTTTGCTCCTAATGGCACTTATCTTGGAACTAATAACGTAAAGATAATTGACGTAAGTCATCACCAAGGTAAAATTAATTGGGAGGATATAAAAAACAGTGCGGAAATTTATGGTGTTATTATAAGGGCTGGTTATTGGAACACGCTTGATAGAGAGTTTTCTAATAACATAAATGAGGTAAAAAGGTTAAACATTCCATACGGGATATATTTTTATAGTTATGCCTCTAGCGTTAATGGTGCTAAAATAGAAGGAGAGTTTGCAAGGAAAGTTATAAGTGATTATGATTTAAATCCTACATTAGGAATTTACTATGACATAGAAAGTTGGAACACCGGTACATCAAGCTCCGATTCCATTTCTAAAAGCATGTATGATGCAATTACGGGTGCTTTTGTAAATAAAGTTAAAGAAGCAGTAGGAGATAAATATAAGGTAAAATTATATTCTGGTAGGTGGTACGCGATGAACAGGTTAGGAAGTGAATCAAAGGCCTTGGTGGACTGGGTGGCTGAATATAATAGTACTTGTAAGTACGATGGAAGTTATTCACTTTGGCAGTACACTTCAAGTGGCAGTGTACCTGGAATAACCGGTAGGGTAGATATAAGTTATTTAAAATAAAAAAAGAGAATAAATTCTCTTTTAGAACCATCTTCTTGGTGGATAAGGATATGGATATGGTCCTGGTGGATAATAAACGGGTCTGTTATATCCGTATCCTGGTCTCCAAAATGCTGGTGCTAAGGCAGCGCCAGTTACGCCTCCAAGTAAGAACGGAAATACAAAGCCTCCAGCTAATCTTTCATCGTTATTACCAGTATAATAACTTGCATTTATTGGATAAGTGCTTTGAGTATAGTAGACTTGGTCATTTGTTTGCCTTACTGGGACTTGGTTTGTTTGACCGTACATATTATTCATAACTTCACCTTCCTGTTTTATTATATGAAACATCAAGTTTATGGAACCTTTAATTTACAAGAAAATGGTTAAATGATATAATGTTTGTGGTGGTAACATGAAAGCTTATAAGATTTATAAAAGAAGAAATCCTGTAGTTGTAAGAGGATTTTTAAAAACTTTAGCTAAAGATTATGATAAATATGGTTTTATGAGCGAGGATTTAGGAAAAGAATTAGAGGAATTATTCGATGATGATTACGTTGTTGGAATACATCGAACGGGGCATACTATTGTTTCTGACGAGTTCTTAAGTGACGTATTTAATAATGGGTTAATAAATAATGGTGATGCGATGCAGGGCGTTGTATCAGATAATCCGGATATATCAAAAACGGTTTCGCTTCAAAGTGATTTTTTGCTGATGTACGGACAGATAAAAACTTGTAATGG
The DNA here is from genome assembly GCA_946500425.1 of uncultured Mollicutes bacterium. Classification (GTDB taxonomy): domain Bacteria; phylum Bacillota_I; class Bacilli_A; order RF39; family UBA660; genus Aphodocola. The sequence continues at coordinate 1,564 of CAMMVQ010000009.1, forward strand.
TTATAAAAACTCACAAGGAGTGTTAATAATAAAGATTCCTAAATCATACTTGAGGTTAAAAGATGGAGTGGTTAAACCAATTTATTTTCATGAGTATGGCTATAAATTTAGGTTACTTCCGGAGTACGTATATGGTTATGTTGGGGTAAATAAAGGTGTGTGTGCTTCAATAATTAGAAATCCAAATTATAAAGACTTTCATGACTATAATGATGATGGTCTTGTATTTGATTCTAGTGTTTGTGATATAAATGAAAAAGTAAAGGTTAAATAGTGGTGATTATATGGATAAAATAAAGTTAATGGACGAGGGGCTTGCTAACAAAATAGCAGCTGGAGAAGTGGTTGAAAAGTGTGTTTCAGTAGTTAAAGAACTAGTTGAAAATAGTGTTGACGCTGGTGCAACAGAAATAAAAATAGAGGTAAAAGAAGCCGGTATTAAAATGATTAAGGTAACGGATAATGGTTCTGGAATGTCAAAGCATGACGCACTTTTAGCCTTTGAAAGACACGCAACAAGTAAACTTCTTGATGAAACTGATTTATTTAGGATTGCGTCGTTAGGTTTTAGGGGTGAGGCACTACCTTCCATCGCAGCGGTATCGGAAGTGGAACTTAAAACATCAACCGGTGACGTTGGAACAAAGGTAGTTATAAAAGGCGGTAAACTAATTAAAAACGAGGTTTCAGACGCAAGAAAAGGGACGATAATTACCGTTAATAATTTGTTTTATAACACTCCAGCGAGGTTAAAGTATCTAAATAGTTATTACACCGAACTTGCTAATATATGTGAATACGTAAATAAAATGGCCCTTTCTTATACCGAAATTAAATTCACTTTGATAAGTGATGATAAGGTTTTGTTAAATACGGATGGTTCAGGTAACTTACTTAAGGTTATAAAAGAAATATACGGTAGCGATGTTGCTAGAAAAATGAGACCAATTTCGGTTTTTAATGATGACTATGATGTTGATGGTTTCATATCTTTACCGGAGGTTACCAGGTCATCAAGAAACCATATGGTAACGTTAGTTAATAAAAGAGTGGTTAAGAACGTAGAATTAAACCGTGCAATAAATGATGCTTATCATACTTATAAGCCCGAAACCAGGTATCCAATCGTAGTTTTAAACATTAATACGGATCCTTCTTTGGTTGACGTTAACGTGCACCCATCAAAGTTGGATATTAAGTTTAGTAACTTTGAAGATTTAAAAGAACTTATAAGAACCGGAATAAAGCATGTTTTAGATAAAAACCTTTTAATTCCAAAAATAGAACAAAAACCATCCCAAGAAGAAAGACCAAAAGTAAAAGAACAAGTGCTAAACCTTGAAAGAGCAAACGTAATTGATGATGTTACCATTGATTATTCTATTTTTGATGAACAAACGTTAGAAGTAAATGAAGACATCTCTAATTATAACGAAGCTAACGATGATACCATAATAGAAAATGAAGCTAAAAACACTGAAGAAAGTAAGGTGGTTATGCCTGAAATGTACCCTGTTGGTCTTGCTAAGGGAACGTATATTATATGTCATAATGAACTAGGTATTTACATGATTGATCAGCATGCCGCAAAAGAAAGAATAAATTATGAAGGCTATTTAAAAGCTTTTGGTAATCCAAATAATAGCAGCATAAAAATGCTTGTTCCACTTACGCTTGAATTTCCAAGTAATGAGTTTATAATAATTAAAAAGAACATTGGCGTTTTAAAAGACATGAAGTTTGACATTGAAGAAAACGGGATTAATACTTTTGTTATAAAAGAACATCCAACGTGGCTTAAAACTGGTTATGAAGAGGAGAGCATTAAACGTATTTTAGAGGTTATAATAGAGCAAGAAAAAAACTTTTCAATTGAAAAGTTTAGGGAGAAAGCCGCAACCATGCTTAGCTGTAAAATGGCGATAAAAGCCAACATGAACATAAGTATAAAGGAAATGGAGGCTTTAATTGATGATTTAAGAAAATGTAATAATCCTTATACTTGTCCTCACGGAAGACCAACAACCATCTTCTTTAGTAATTATGAACTTGAAAAGATGTTTAAAAGGGCCATGTGATATTTTGAGTAGCAATTTATTTTTATCAAGTGATACTTTAAGAATGTTAAAACCAGTATCAAATAATTCTAGTGGCTTTTCCGGAAAATGTTTTTGGTATGGTGATAACGTTATTAAGGTGTTTGACGGAATGATACCAAGTAAAATAAAAAGACATATTTCAAAACAAATAAAATTAGATTCTAAAGTTTTTATGTATCCTAGAAAGAGACTATATGTTTATGGTGATTTTAAAATTAAGTATAAAGGATATTTAAAGAAAAGTGCGCCGGGTTATGATTTACCAGAAATCATTTCAAAAGTAAAAAACGGAACGTTTGACATTCCTTTTGAAAGGTTATTATCGGTTTACTATGATTATTTCCTTCTTTACTTATTAAAAGAAGAGGTGTTAGTATCCGATGTTAAGATGGAACATATCTTTGTTGATGATAGTATTTATTTAATCGATACTGACCTATACGAACATTCATTGTCTTTTATGAGTGACTTAGAAAAAAAGAACCATAATTTATTTGAAATTAATAGTTCTTTATATAGATTTTTTTATCAGTTAAATCCAAATACTCGAAGATATACAAATACGGATTTTTACAAGGAAGAATATTTATATAATTTTATTAAAGATATATCTAAAGACTCTAACGGAATGATAAAGACTTTGAGCGATTTTTATCATGAAAGAAGATAAGGGTGGTGTTATTTTGATTGTTGTAATAGTAGGTCCTACCGGAGTAGGTAAAACTAAGCTTTCAATTGAGCTTGCTAAACGTTATAACGCTGATGTAATAAGTGCTGATAGCATGCAAATATATAAGGAAATGGACGTTGGAACCGCTAAAGTTACCAAAGAAGAAATGAAGGGTATACCCCATCATTTAATAGATTTTAAGAACGTAAGTGATGATTACTCGGTTTATGACTATCAAAAAGACGCAAGAAAAATTCTTAATGATTTGATAAGCAAAAATAAAAACGTAATTATCGTAGGGGGCACTGGATTGTACTTAAAAGTTTTGCTTTATGATTATGATTTTAAAGAAAGCTTAAATAAAAAAGACTTTACTAGTTACACTAATAAAGAATTATATGACATGGTAAGAAAAATAGATAGTAAAAGTAAAATACACGTTAATAACAGGCAAAGACTAGAAAGTTTTCTAAATAACCATGATACAGAAATCAGTAGTAACGGAAATAAACTTCTTTATGACGCGATAATAATTGGACTTACCAGGCCAAGAAGTGAGCTTTATGAGGTGATTAATAACCGGGTTGATTTAATGTTTGATCAAGGATTATTAGAAGAAGCAAAAAAATTATATGACAATTATAATGATACTAAGGCCTTTAAGACGGCTATTGCGTACAAAGAGTTAGCCTTGTTTTTTGAGGGTAAGATAACGCTTTTTGAGGCTAAAGAATTAATAAAGAAAAGAAGCCGTAACTACGCTAAAAGACAGTATACGTGGTTTAATAACCAAATGAACGTAAAATGGTTTGACGTAAACGTAAGTGATTTTAATAAAACGATTGATGAGATTATAAGTTTTATAGATAAAAAGGAGTGATAAAATGGCTAAGAAGAAAGTGGGAAGACCAAGTAAAATTGATAATGATACGATGAGAGAAGTTAACGTATGGTTCGTATTTATAATTGTTATTTTGTTTGTTCTTTTATCAATGACGATAATTACGATTGTTAATCCAAACGTAATAGAAAACATAAAGGCGAGTATTATTAATTTATTTAAATAGGCCCAATTAAAATTGGACCTTTTATTTTGCTTCTATATATATATTCTTATCAAATTCATGTTCGTTTTTAGATAAGTTTTCTAAGGTGGTAGTTGGAATTAAAAAATAATCATGACTAAGACTTTGTGTCCCGTCATAAGTTATTGGATCATCCCAGGTTAGGTCAAGATGTAACCATTTGCCATCGACGTAAGCTAAGTTCCATACGTGGGTATCAGATGAAATGCGGTAATTTTTAACGCCCATTTTTTCTAGGAATAGCTGCATTGCATCAGTGTAACCACTGCATATTCCAACGCCTTCTATCAATACTCCGTAAGCACTACTTGAGTTTATGTCGGTGTTTCCGGTTACGTTATCAGTGTCGTACTTGGTATTGTTGATAATATAATCATGAAAGGTTTTAATGTTTTCCGTTAAGCTTTTGTTTTCATCATAATTTTCTTCATATATTTTATCTACGGTTTCGTTTATTTTCTTTATTTGTTCATCGGTGTACCTTGCTTTCTTTTTTAAGGTCACCTTACCCGCAGACGTAAAGGTGGTATTAACCCGGTCAAAAGTATTATAAGGATGAACAAAATTACTTATGTCGGTTAAATACGTGTTGTTTTCAACCATTTCTTTCATGTCATCAGTACAAGTTAAGTAATCTGGATCACATTTTACCATGTACTCACCCCAACCAGCATCCAAAAAGGTATAAATAGCGTTTTTGGCGTCTTCCTTACTTTTTATTGTTGTGTCCGTATTTATTTTAACGTATTCATAATTTTCATTCTTTCGGTACTCGTTATCAGTTAGATTCTGCTTTATATCTGGCTGTAAATATTTTGTATAAACGTATTCAAGCTTGTTTGCTATTAAATAAAAGTTATCATATATTAAGTATCCTAATATTACTATTACAACTACCGTAACCGCTATTTTTATTAACTTTTTTAAGTTCATCTTATCACCAGTTTAATTATACCAATAAAGTATAAAAAAAAGAAGTAAAATTACTTCGTTTCGTTTACTTTTTTAGCTAATCTTGATTTTTCACGTGCTGCTTTGTTTTTTGTTATAATTCCTTGATTACAAGCTTTATCAATTCTTTTGTTAGCAATGTTTAAGTTTTCTAAAGTAGCATTTTTTTCTACTTTTTTAATTGCTGTTTTCATGCTTCCCTTTTTTAAAATGTTAGCATCATGTTTTGCGCTGGTAACTTTAACTCTTTTTTTAGCACTTTTAATATTTGGCATCATTTCACCTCCTGGCGTACATAACTTCTATAAGTTTAACAAAAAAAATATAAAAAATCAATAATAAATACTATTTTTGGTAAAAATAACAATAGGTGATACAAACATGCATAAAATAGATTTAAAAAAATACGAAATAAGAACCGACATGGCGATAGATTTGGCCGAAAAAAACAAGGAAACGTTTAATCCGGAGACAATGGAGGAAAACGGTGTTAAAACTTCGTGGCTAACCTTAGATGATAATAATCCAATAGGAAAAAAAGCTGGTACTTATTTAACCATTGAATTTGATGACGTAACCGATGATGACGCCAAGAAAAACGTTTCTAATATTTTTAGCAGAGAACTCTCAAAAATGCTTGGTTTGGTCGGATTTAATCACGCGGTAAAAACCTTGGTCGTTGGGCTGGGCAACGAGCGCTCAACTCCTGATGCTTTAGGTCCTTTAGTTTCTAATAAGATAATTGTTACCAAACATTTTTTTGATATGAAGGTAAACGTAGATGAAAAGTTTTCGAACGTATCTGCGATTTATCCCGGAGTTACTGGTACAACTGGTATTGAAACGAGTGATTTAATCACGGGAATAGTAAAAGAAACCAAACCCGACTTAGTAATCGTGGTTGATGCGCTTGCCTCTAGCTCGATTTCTAGGGTTAATAGAAGTGTGCAGGTTTCTAATACCGGAATTTATCCCGGAAGCGGAATTGGTAACCGAAGAAAAGAAATTTCAAAAGATACTCTTGGTGTTCCGGTGGTCGCAATCGGCGTGCCAACCGTTGTTGATGCCGCGGTAATAGTGTGCGACACAATAAATTATATGTCAAAAAATTACGCATATAATAAAATGGTAAAAGATAAAAAAAGCTCAAAATTAATAACCAAACCAATTAATTATCTCAATAAAGAAGTTACCGCTAGCAAGGAAGATAAAAAAACTCTATTAGGATTGGTTGGTACCTTAAGCGAAGAAGAACTAATTAATTTAACGTATGAAGTTCTAACTCCCATTGGCTATAATCTTATGGTAACGCCAAAGGAAGTAGACTTTATGATGGAAAAACTATCAGACGTAATAAGTTACGGAATAAACCACTGTCTTCATAACATTTAAAGTTATAATTTATTCGACAATAATAACATTAAAAATGTGTTAAGTTTCATGTGGGTGATTAAAATGAAACAATTTAAGTCCAGAAAAATAAAAAAGAAAAACAAGATAATAAAGTATGTTTTTATCTTCTTTTTCTTTTTTGCGTACGTTTTTGCTTTTAAGTATTCATCCGATAAAAAACTTAAGAAAGACGTTTTAGACCCGGACGTTAATTACGTATCATTTAACTTGTCAAGTACCTTTTCAAATAAGTTTAGTAAGGCCGTTAATAAACCGGTTTCTTTACTTAATAGTAACGTTAAGCAGGCCGTTAAAATAGAATCTAAACAAACCAAAGTTTCTGATAAGAAAGAAGAAAATAAAGTTGCTGAAAAAGTTGAAAAAGAAATAGCGGCGGTAGTATATGTATATAACACGCACCAAACGGAAAGCTATGTAGATTATTCGGTTTATGATGCGGCCTCTTTATTATCAAACAAACTAAATGAAAGTGGCATTCCGACTTATTTTGAGGAACAAAGCGTAAGCACCGTATTACAACAAAACAACATGAAGTATTACGAATCATATGACGTATCTAAAAATTATTTAAAACAAGCAATTGCTAATAATGCTAACCTTAAATACTTTATTGATTTTCACCGTGATTCCGTTAGTAAACAAAAAAGTACCATTAGTTATAATGGAAAAAATTATGCAAAGGTTTTGTTTCTAATCGGGCTTGATAACGCTAATTATAGCGCTAACTTACAAAGTACCAGTAGTTTAAATGAAATAATAGAAGGTAAAGTACCTGGAATTAGCCGGGGAATCATGAAAAAAGGAGGAAAAGGGGTAGATGGAGTATATAATCAGGATGTTTCAGAAAACTTGTTTTTAATTGAAGTTGGTAGTAATTATAACACCAAAGAGGAAGTACAAAACACGATAGAAGTAATTTGTGATTCGTTTATTGAGTACGTAAGAGGTGCCGTATGATTAGCTATAAAAAAATATTTCATGGTTTTATTTGGTTTTTATTTCTTAGTTTTTTAGTTTTGTATTTTTCCCAGGCTAATGGTTATTACGAGGACCTTAATAATAAAAAGGCAACCTTAACGGAAGAAAAAATAAAACAGTTTGAAAAAGATGTTAAAGATGGAAAAGAAATAAAGGTTGAAAATTACGTAGTTAACATGAAGAAAGATTATGGTAACGCAGTTTCTAATTTTGGACTTTATACTTCTAAAACGTTTGCTAAATATTTTCAAAAAGGTTTAAACAAGATATTTGGCGGGGTAGATAAAGTCGTTAGCGATAAATAATGTTTGATGTTTTGAAAAGCTTGTGTTAATATAGTTAGTACCAAAGGAAGTGTAAGCGTGCATCATTATGAAGAAGACTTACTTGAGTTTGTTAAGCAAGATAGTAAAAAAAGACAAGGATATAAAGAGTTTAAGGACTGTTATTTACAGTTTTTATCTTTAGCGGGCATTAAAGAAGATAAAATAGATAACGTTATTAACCGGGAATTATTGTACTACTTTAATACCGAAGAAGGAAGAATACGTTTAAAGTTTATGTTTAGTTACCTGGAAAAATCAGAAGTAAAATTAAGCGTTAATTCTATAAAAACATATTTTTTAGAGTGTTATCATAGTAATTATGTTAAAAAGGTAATGAACGGGCTAGAGGGCATGGAAGACGTCGTTAAGGTTGCGGACTTTTTTAGTAGGTATGAAAAATCAGACCTTTTAGTTACTTTTTTAGAAGTAATAAAAATAGTTCTTTACTTAGCGGGTAAACAACTTATCCAGTTAAATGATTTTAAGGATAAGGCAAGAAAACCATTTTTAAAATATTATAATAACATAATAAATAAAAAAATAATTTCAGAAAGCCTATTATCAGAAATAACCGGGTACTTAAGTTGTGATAGTTATTTTGATACTCAAAGTGATTACTTATCTAATTTTATAAAATACACTAAAAGCCATAATGATAAAGTTAAAAGTATTCGTGAAGTTAAAATTAGAAAAGAAGTTAAAGAACCTTTTAATGCCAACAATAAAAAGCCCGTTAATGTAACGAGTAGCGCGGCTAAAGAGGAAACTTTATCACCAAGTCAAGATGACGAGAAGAAAAGACTCATTGATAATTATATTGACTCTTATTTTGAGGTTTTAATTAGTTGTAACACTTCATGTGATTTAGATAGTTATTTACCTCCTAAGGGTATTTGTTGGTATGATGACGTGTTAAAAGGACTTCTTTTAAAATACGAAGAATACTTAGACCATGAAGCAAGTATTGGAGAAAATACCATGGATAAGATGAATTTATACATGGAACTTACTCAAAAGGTAATATCTAAATAAATATCATTTGACAAACGCATGTTTTAATAATATAATTTAGATATATTTAAAGCGATGAACAAGAAAAGTAGCTGAAACAAATATTAAAGAGAGTAACTGGTTGGTGAAAAGTTATATAGGCGTTTTAGTAAATGGGCTTGTGAGCGAATACCGAAATTTATAAAGTAGGCTATTTCCGGTTAGTTATCCGTTACCTAATAACATGTGCATGATGGTGCATAGGTGGCATTAAAAGTAAGAGTAAGCTCTTATCCTATAATTGGATAAGAGTTTTTTTTGTTTAAGGAGGAATAAAGGTGTTATATAAGCGATGGCGAACATTATCTAGTTAGATTATAAATTATAATTATGATAAAATATTAATAGAAAGAAGGAGATTATATATGAAAAGAATGTTAACAGGATTACAACCAACGGGTGTAATTACTTTAGGAAATTATGTCGGAGCAATAAAGCAAATGGTAAAGTTGCAAGATGAGTATGAATCATATATCTTTGTTGCAGATTTACACGCTATAACGGTTCCAAACGACAATCTAAATTTAAAGGACAATACTAGAAGTTTAATAGCACTATACTTAGCATGCGGAATAGACCCTAAAAAGAATACTATTTTTGTTCAATCACAAAATGAATACCATGCTAACTTATCATGGCTTTTAGAGTGTAATACGTATTTTGGTGAATTATCCAGAATGCACCAGTTTAAAGAAAAAAGTAAAAAAAGTAATAATTTCACCGTTGGGCTTTTGACTTATCCAGTTTTAATGGCAGCGGATATTTTAGCATATGACACCGACGTTGTTCCGGTAGGAATTGACCAAAAGCAGCACGTTGAAATAACTCGTGACATAGCAATTAGATTTAACAATAAGTACGGAAAAACTTTTAACGTGCCAGAACCATTAATTACTAAAACGGGAACTAAGATTATGGACCTTCTAGAACCAACCAAAAAGATGAGTAAATCAAGTGAAAACCAAAATGGCGTAATAAGACTTTTAGATGATGACGAAGTAATAAGAAAAAAGATAATGAGGGCCACGACTGACTCGGAGACTAAAGTTAAATTCGACCCAGAAAATAAACCGGGTATTTCAAACCTTATAAACATTTATTCTGCTATAACTGATAAAACGGTAGAAGAAATAGAAAGCATGTTTGAAGAAAGTAATTATGGTACGTTTAAAAAGGCGGTAGCGGACGTTGTTATAGATGAGTTATCCAGAATTAAAAAGCGCTATTATGAGTACTTAAATAGTGACTTGATTGACATTATTTTAGAAGAAGGAAAAAAGAAAACAAGGGTAATGGCTAAGGCTAAAGTAGATGCTGTTAAAAGAAAAATGGGATTCTATGATTAGAAAGTGTGTTTTTTAAGCACACTTTATTTATTTTAATGTTATAATCTTTTATGTTAAGAGTTAGGTGATTTACGGATGAAAAAAGAAAACATAAGAAATTTTTGTATCATTGCGCACATTGACCATGGTAAATCTACCATAGCGGACAGAATATTAGAAAAGACTGGCGCAGTAACTAAGCGTGAGGCTAAAGACCAGCTATTAGACTCGATGGACTTAGAACGAGAGCGCGGTATCACGATAAAGCTAAACGCGGTAGAATTACATTATAATCATGATGGCAAAGAGTATTTGTTGCACCTTATTGATACTCCGGGACACGTGGATTTTTCTTATGAGGTATCAAGAAGTTTAGCAGCTTGTGAAGGAGCTATACTAGTCGTTGATGCCGCTCAAGGAATAGAAGCTCAGACGTTAGCTAACATGTATTTAGCACTAGAGAATAATTTAACGATAATTCCTATCATAAATAAAATTGATTTGGCAAACGCAGATGTAGATAAAGTGAAAAAAGAAATCATTGATACGTTTGGTTTTAATGAAGAGGACATTATTTTAACAAGTGCTAAAACTGGCGTTGGAATAGACGAACTATTAGAAGCGGTAGTAAAAAGAATTCCAGCACCAACGGGGACTGATGATGCGCCGTTACAAGCTCTTATCTTTGATAGTATTTATGATTCTTATAAAGGAGCGGTTATCTGGCTTAGGGTTGTTAACGGTACTATTAAAGTTGGTGACAAAATAAAGATGATTAAGTCTGGACAAGAGTATGAGGTCGTGGAATTAGGTAAACATAATCCTAAAGAAGAAAAGAAAAAAGTGCTTGCCGCGGGAGAAGTGGGGTACTTATGTGCATCCATTAAAAGCGTAAGTGATATTTGTGTTGGAGATACCATCACAAGCGTAAAAAATGAAGGGGAGCTATTAGAAGGATACGTGCCAATGAAACCAATGGTTTTTTGCGGTCTTTATCCAATTGAATCAAATAAGTATCAGGACTTAAGAGACGCCTTAGAAAAGTTGAAACTAAATGATGCGGCCCTTTCTTTTGAACCGGAAACCTCAAGCGCCTTAGGATTTGGATTTAGGTGTGGTTTTTTAGGAATGCTTCACATGGATGTTACCGAAGAAAGAATCGAGCGGGAGTTTGGTATAGAGATAATCGCAACAAGTCCCTCGGTTGTCTATGAAACCATCTTAACAAACGGGCAAACAGTTATGGTGGATAACCCGTGTAAGATGCCAGAGCAAACAAAGATAAGTAAGATTCTTGAACCTTACATAAAAACCAACATCTTTGTACCTAGCACTTACGTAGGAAACATTATGGAGTTGTGTCAAAACAAAAGAGGAAATTACGTTAACATGGACTACATTAATGCTACCCGGGTTAACATTCACTATGAGATGCCTTTATCTGAGGTTGTTTATGACTTTTTTGATAAGTTAAAGTCATTTACTAAAGGCTATGCTTCTTTTGACTATGATTTAATTGGTTATAAGGAAAGTAATTTAGTTAAAATGGACATCATGATTAACGGTACTCAGATTGATGCTTTATCGGTGATTACTCATAAAGATTTTGCTTACTCCCGTGGTAAGATGATAGTTGAAAACTTACGCAAGTTAATTCCAAGACAATTATTTGAAATTCCAATTCAAGCGGTTATCGGAACGAAGGTAATTGCAAGGTCAGACGTTAAAGCGATGCGAAAAAACGTTCTTGCCAAGTGCTATGGTGGTGACATAACAAGAAAAAGAAAACTTTTAGAAAAGCAAAAAGAAGGTAAAAAAAGGATGAAGAAAGTTGGTAACGTAGATGTTCCGCAAGAAGCATTCTTATCGGTTTTAAAAGTTGATGATTAATTTTCATTTGTGTTTTTGGAGGTTTTGAAAAATGAAAAAAGATGAAGCAAAAAAAATATGTTTAGATTGCTTTGGAAGTAAAGTAATTATTGACGTTAATGATTTTATGAACGAAGAGTTAGTTGCACCAATAGCGGTAGAAGCAAGTTTTAAGGATAAAACGATTGGTATAACGGGAGTGGTAGACGATTCTCTAAACGTTATCGTTCCTTTTAGAATGTCAGAAATAAGTCATGAAGAATTTGATAACTTATATTTTAAAAACGCGGTAAACGTATATAAAAATTATCATGCCATTTATCACGCTGGTGACGATGACATTTACGTGATTGATTTAAAAACGGTAACTTTTAAAAAAGAAGGAAACAAAATTATTCCTGAAAATTATTTAATTAGAATGGATAGCTATAACGTAATAAACTATGATTACATAATCGTTTATAAAGATGTTTTTAAAAGCTATGGCGAGTCATACATATATAACGTTAGTGAAGCTAAAAAAATAGGAGACACTTATAATTTTGTTGCGGTAGGTGAAGGAGAACCTAGAAAGTTTTATGCTGGTTTTGTAACGACTAATAACGAATACATAAAACCTATTTTAGTTATGTTTGAAATAGGTCCAAATACCGGGATGCCAATTGATAATAAAGTTTTACTAGGAAAGCGTTATTTAGAAGGAACACTATTGAGTTATGAAGTGAAAATTAGTCTTCCAAAAAGAATTGTTGGTAATAAAAAAGAAGTTATTAATTACTGTGATAATTATTTAAATTTATACGTTAAAATGATGAGAAGTGAAGTTAAAGGCATTATTAATTAGTAATAAAGGAGAATGTTAATGGACAAAGATAAAATTTTAGTGGCCGCTAGTTATTATTTAAATAACGATGTTTCGTTAGAAGAAACGGCGAATTTCATTGGGATAAAGTCTAAGAAAACTTTAAATAAATATTTTGTTAGCGTGTTAAAGGAAAGTACTGATTCACATGAAAGAAGGATATATCATGATATTCTTTTAAAAAAGGTGTTAAATGAACTAAACGGAAGAAAAAAAGGTGGGAATAATGGCACCAGAACAAGTAATTATAATAATGAAGACGTTCAAAAACTTTATAATTTTGTAATAGAAAAGGGTGCCACTTATCGTGACGCGGCATTTATTTTTGGAATACCAAGATCAACTGTTTACGAAATGCTTCATTCTTCTTATTTGAGTAAGGCACAGCAAGAAAAAATTAAAAACTTGGCATCACTTAATAAAGTTGGACGTTTTATAGATGAAGAAGATGAAACTAATAACATTGATAGAGACTGGAACATAAAATGATAAAAGCTTGTTATGTTCACGTGCCTTTTTGTAAGAATATATGTTCATACTGTGATTTTTGTAAAAACTATTATAACGAAAAAATAGTTGATGACTATTTAGATGTTTTGGAAAAAGAAGTGAAAAATAATTATAAAAATGAGGTATTAAATACTTTATATGTTGGTGGTGGAACGCCAAGTGCTTTATCGTGTAAGGCACTAAATAAACTTTTTAAAGTATTAAGCGTTTTTAAATTAAATGATGATTATGAATTTACTTTTGAATGTAACTATCAGGATATAAACGAAGACTTACTTAAGCTGTTAAAAGAAAATAGGATAAATAGATTAAGTGTTGGAATACAAACTTTTAATAATAAATACATGAACGTGTTGAACAGAAACATAGATAAAGAAAAAATGATGGCCAATGTAAAGCTGGTAAAAAAATATTTTGATAACATAAACTTAGATTTAATGTATGCTCTTCCTGGTGAAACGTTGGAAAGTCTAGTAAAGGATATAGAGTTATTTGTTAGTTTGAACGTTGAACATATTAGTACTTATGCTTTAATCATTGAAGATCATACTAGGCTTAAGATGCTTAACGTTAACGACATAGATGATGATTTGCAAGCTAAAATGTATTACAAAATAATAGAAATTTTAAAAGGGCATGGTTATGAACATTATGAGATAAGTAATTTTTGTAAAATTGGGTATGAGTCTAAACATAATTTAACTTACTGGAATAACGATGAATATTATGGTTTTGGAGCGGGAGCATCAGGCTTTGTCAATGGTGTTAGATATGATAATACAAAAAGTATTTTTAACTACCTAAATGAGCGCTTCAAAGTAGAAGAAGAATTAGTTAACGAGGAGTGTTTAATAAAAGATGAAGTTATGTTAGGTTTAAGAAAGATAAAAGGCATCAGTAAGGAAAGTTTTAAGTTTAAGTACCATAAACAATTTGAAAGGGTTTTTGATTATAAGGAGTTATTAAAATTAGGTTTGTTAAAAGAGTTTAATGACATGGTGTTTATACCTGAAAGTAAGCTTTTTGTGTCAAATGAAATCATTATAAAATTATTAGATACTTATATAGCTTGAACTAATTCTTGTTTTAAGGTATAATTATCGTAAGATATGGAGGTATGGTTATGGATACTAAAGAAGAAATGATTGATGATATAAACGAAGTTGAAGATATAACACCTGATAAAAAAATAGAAGAAGTAGTTGAAAACTTATCTAATGAACCTAAACAAAGTGTTCCGGCCATGGTAACACCGGAACCAGTAATAGACCTTAACGTAAATCCAAGGCAAGAACCAGTAATCCCTGATGCTAATAACACTATTTCTACCGCTACAAGCAATCCTGGTGATAAACAGATTATTGCGTCTAATACTACAAACATGGATGAAGATTCCCTTGCCTCAGAAGTGAAAGTAGAAAATAAGGAAGAAGTGAAAGCTGAAGAAACCAAGCAAGAAGAGCAAGAGGCTGTAAAACCGAAGAAAAGGAAAGCACCAATTATAGTTTTACTTTCTATTTTACTTGTTTTGGACGTGGCGGCTTTAGTAATATACATAATAGGAATTGATAAAGTGTTGAGTTTTATAAAATAAAAGAATAACTTTTTGTTTGATATGACCCTTGTCTCTTGAATAAAGAAAATAAGGTGAGTTTAAAAATAAAAAAATTAGAAACTGGTGTAAAAGTTATAAAAGAGCCACCATTTTTAGATTATATAAACTTATTTGGAGTGTTATATATACCGAGTAAGGAACTGAGGACTTTTAATGTGAATTTCTTGGATAATAAAATAAAAAATATATCAATAAGAAAAAATACAAATTATGTATATAGTAAATTTAATGGTATATCTCGCAAAAATTACGGATTAGTCATTTAAAAATATGCTTAAATTTTACGAGCATATTTATTTTTTGAAAATATTTAGCACTCAGGTATTGACATTGCTAAAATTGCATATTATAATACTGTTAGACTACAAAAAAGAAGGTGAATTAATGATAACGGAAAGACAAAGTAAGCTTCTTAAACTAATCGTGGAAGAATACATTAAAAGTGCTAATCCGGTCGGCTCATCTGGCCTTTGTGATAAGCTTAATTGTTCATCTGCAACGATTAGAAATGAGATGGCTTATCTAGAAGAAATTGGTTTTTTGGAAAAAACGCACACGTCTTCTGGTAGGGTGCCTAGTGAAGCAGGATACCGTTACTACGTTGATCACCTAATGAAACCAAAAGAAATGACAGGTGAAGACGTTTTAAAACTTCAAAGGATTTTTGATAACAAACAGTTAATGCTATCTGATGTTATAACAAAAAGTATGGAAATTATCTCTGAAATAACGCATTGTACTTCTGTTGTTTTGGGTTCTAATAGTTCTGAAAATAACTTAAAGCAAGTAGAGGCAGTACCGATTGGTGATAACAGTGTAATTGCAATTGTTATAACGGATAAAGGACACATAGAACATAAAAAACTTGAAGTTGGTCAAAACGTATCAGCCGAAGAGGTTAAAAAAGTAGTTGAATTAATTAATAAGCTCCTTGTTGGAACACCACTTGATGAGGTAAGTAGTAAACTTGAATTTGAAATTAAGCCAATAATAGGAAATTATGTTAAGTCACACGAAGCTTTATATCAAGCGTTCTATAATGCGTTTAATGAATTTTCATTTAAAAATCATATGCATATGGCAGGAAGAACGAAATTGCTTGATTATCAAGAATTTGATAACGTTAGTAAGGTAAAAGAACTACTTAATAAGTTTGATGATGATAAGTTAGTTAGAAAAATAGAAGCGAATGACAGTAACATAAACGTCTACATTGGCCACGAAAGTAATTTTGATGATGATGTATCAATTATTAAAACTAAGTATAAGGTTAATAATGATGAGGGAACGATTGCCATAGTAGGTCCTAAAAGAATGGACTATGAACGGGTTGTGGCGTTGCTAGACTACATAAAACATAATATAGAAAGGTAAAGTAGTATGGAAAAGGAAAATAAGAAACATAATGAGAATGTAAAGCAAGAAAAGCATGATGTAAAAAAAGAAAAGAAGGAAGAAAAGAAAGTTTCACTTACCAAAGAAGAGTTAGAAACGCTTAATAAAAAAGCAAGTGATGCCGAGGAAAAATTCTTAAGGGCACAAGCTGAACTTATTAATTACCGAAAAAGAAAAGATGAAGAAGTATCTAAACAATTAAAGTATGCTAACGAAGCTTTAATTCTAGAAATTCTTCCGGCACTTGATAATTTTGAACGTGCTATTAAGATGGATGATGATAACTTAGAAGATGAAGTTTCTAAGTTCTTAAGCGGCATGAAGATGGTGTACGCATCATTAACTGCTACTTTAGAAAAATTTGGTGTTAAAGAAATTGATGCTTTAGGAAAACCGTTTGATCCGGTTTATCATGAAGCTGTCATGAAAGAAACAGTTGATGACAGGGAAAAAGGTGTTGTCTTAGAAGTATATCAAAAAGGATATATTCTAATTGACAAAGTAATTAGACCAGCGATGGTTAAGGTAAACGAATAATTAATTTGAAAGGAATGATAGATTATGAGTAAAACAATAGGTATTGACTTAGGTACAACAAACTCTTGTGTTGCTGTATATGAAGGTGGAGAAGCTAAAGTAATAGCTAATCCAGAAGGAGAAAGAACAACGCCATCAGTAGTGGCATTTAAAAATGGTGACATTATTGTTGGTGGAGCTGCTAAAAGACAAATGGTAGTTAACCCAGACACCATAAGATCAATTAAAAGATTAATGGGTACTAGTAAAAAAGTAAAAGCAAACGGAAAGGAATACACACCAGAAGAAGTTTCTGCAATGATCTTAGGAGATTTAAAGAAAACCGCAGAAAGCTACTTAGGAGAAAAGGTAACTAAAGCAGTTATTACCGTTCCAGCTTACTTTAATGACGCACAAAGACAAGCTACTAAAAACGCTGGTAAAATTGCGGGCTTAGAGGTTGAAAGAATCATAAACGAACCTACTGCTGCTGCTTTAGCATATGGTCTTGATAAGCAAGAAAATGCTCAAACGGTACTTGTTTATGACTTAGGTGGTGGTACGTTTGACGTATCTATCCTTGAGTTAGGAGACGGTGTATTTGAGGTTAAATCAACTTCAGGTAATAACCACTTAGGTGGTGACGATTACGACCAAAGAATCGTTGATTACTTAGTAGATGAAATTAAAAAAGAACATGACATGGACATCACAACTGATAAGATGGCTATGCAAAGATTACAAGATGCTGCTGAAAAGGCTAAGAAAGATTTGTCAGGTATGACAACTACCCAAATTTCATTACCATTCTTAGCACAAGGTAAAAATGGTGTTATTAACTTTGAAACATCACTTACAAGAGCTAAGTTTGAACAATTAACTGATGATTTAACTGAATCAACGCTAGAGCCAGTTAGAAAAGCGCTTAAAGATGCTAAGTTAAAGGCTAGTGATATTGATAAGGTATTATTAGTTGGTGGTTCAACTCGTATTCCAAAAGTTCAAGAAGTAATCAAAAATGAGCTTGGAAAAGAGCCTTCTAAAGGAGTTAACCCAGATGAAGTTGTTGCGATGGGTGCTGCTATCCAAGGTGGAGTATTAACTGGTGACGTAAACGATATCGTTTTACTTGATGTTACACCACTTTCACTTGGTATTGAAACAATGGGTAACGTTATGACTACTTTAATTGAAAGAAACACAACGATTCCAACTTCTAAATCACAAGTGTTCTCAACTGCAGCAGATAACCAACCGGCCGTTGATATCCACGTACTTCAAGGTGAAAGACCAATGGCATCAGACAATAAGACACTTGGAAGATTCCAATTAACTAACATTCCACCTGCACCAAGAGGAGTTCCTCAAATCGAAGTTACGTTCGACATTGATGCAAACGGAATAGTTAACGTTAAAGCAAAAGACTTAGGAACTGGAAAAGAACAAGCGATAACAATTACTGCATCAACTAATTTAAGTGATGAAGAAATTGAAAAGATGCGTAAAGAAGCTGAGGAAAACAAGGCTGAAGACGAAAAGAAAAAGGCTTTAGCAGACGCTAAAAACGAAGCTGACCAAATGATCTTTACAACTGAAAAAGCAATTAAAGACTTGGGAGATAAAGTTGATAAGAAAGAAAAAGAAGAAGCTGAAGAACTAGTTAAAAACTTAAGAAAAGAGCTAGACAGCGAAGACGTAGATAAAATTAAAGATGCTACTTCTAAACTTCAAGAAAAAGCAATGCAACTAGGAGCTAAAGTTTATGAAGAGGCTAACAAAAAAGCACAAGAAAGTGCAAATAATTCAAGCTCAAACGATAAAAAAGATGACGAAGTAGTAGACGCAGAATACGAAGAGAAAAAATAAATAATTTAAGTAATAAAGTTCTAGGAAACTAGAACTTTATGCTTAGTTAAAGGAGAACAATGATAAAAGAAAAGTTACGTAGTCAAATAGATGATAAATACAAGTGGGATTTAACAACCATTTATGAAAACGATGAAAAATGGAATGAGTGCTTTTTAGAAGCAGAAAATGAACTTAAAAAAGTAAACTCTTATAAAGATAGATTTTTATGTTCAGCAAATGATTTTTTACAATTCTTATCGTTTGATAATATGTTAGAAAGAAAGATTTTAAAATTATATTATTATGCTAATTTAAATCATGATGGAGATACAACTAATAATAAATATACAAAAATGTATAATAAAGCCCGTGATTTATATTCAAACTATAGTGAATTGACTTCATTTGTTGTTCCTGAAATACTAAAATTGGATTATGAAACATTTGAAAAGTTTTATAAAGATGAACCGAAACTTTTGGATTATAAGTTTGAAATTGAAAACATATATAGATATAAAACGCATACATTGGACAAAGAAAAAGAAGAATTATTATCTAGTTTTTCTAACGTTTTTTCTAATCCAGAAGATACGTTTGGAGCTTTAAGTGACTCTGATATGAGTTTTGGTACCATTAAAGATGAAGAGGATAATGAAGCAGAGTTTAATGAAAGTAATTATTCAACTTTCATTAGTTCTTATGATAGAAGAGTAAGAAAAGATGCTTTTGAATTACTTTTAGGAACGTATGCTAAATATAAAAATACGATTGCTAATTGTTTTAGTGGAAACGTAGAAGTAAATGTCACGATGGCTAGAATAAAAAAATACAAATCTGCTTTAGAAGCATCTTTATTTTCTGATAATGTGAGTAAAGACGTGTATAATAATTTGATTTTAACGGTAAATGATAATTTACCTATTATGTACAAGTATTATGATGTTAAGAAGAAAGTATTAGGTTTAGAAGAATTTCATCTGTATGACGTATATGTTCCATTAATAAAGGAAAGTAATAAAAAATATACTTTTGAAGAAGCTAAAGATTTAGTCATATCCGCATTATCGGTTTTGGGTAATGATTACATTGAAATTTTAAAAAGAGCTTTTGATGAAAGATGGATTGACGTATATCATAATAAAGGTAAAAAATCTGGTGCTTATTCAAGTGGCTTTTATGATACAAATCCTTTTATACTTTTAAACTACGAAGGAAAGTTAGACGATGTATCCTCACTTGCTCACGAATTAGGGCATTCTATGCATACTTATTTTTCATGCAAGAATAATCCTTTTCATTATTCTTCTTATGAGATTTTTGTGGCAGAAGTTGCCTCAACGGTTAATGAATTACTTCTTTCTTATTATTTGCTAGAACATTCAAATAATAAGAATGAGAAATTAAACGTTATAAATCATATGTTAGAACTATTTAAAGGAACAATATTTAGACAAACTATGTTTGCAGAATTTGAAAAAAATATGTATGAAAAAAGAGAAGAAAAAGAAGTTCTAACCGCAACGTTTATATCAGATAATTACTTTGAATTAGTAAAGAAATATTTTGGTCCAAACGTAGTTGTAGATGATTTAATAATGTATGAATGGGAAAGAATACCTCATTTTTATAGCAGTTTTTACGTTTATAAATACGCAACTAGTTTATCAGCTTCTTGTTACATAGTAGATGGTATACTAAATAATAAAAAGGGCGCGTTAGATAATTATCTAAAGTTTTTAAAAACAGGGGGTAGTATGTATCCAATTGATGAGCTTAAAATAGCAGGAGTGGATATGAATGATAAAAAAGTTATTCAAAACGCGATAAATATGTTTGATAATTTAATTGATGAGTTTGAAAAGTTATATAATAGTTAGGAGGTAAATAGGTATGAGTAAAAAAGATTATTATGAAGTGCTTGGTGTTTCAAAAAATGCAACTGATGCAGAAATAAAAAGTGCTTTTAGAAAGTTAGCTAAAAAGTATCACCCAGACGTTTCTAAAGAGCCAGATGCGGCTGAGAAGTTTAAAGAAGCACAAGAAGCTTATGCGGTTTTATCTGACAAAGATAAACGTAGTAAGTATGATCAGTTTGGACATGCAGCCTTTGATCAAAATGGTGGCTTTGGCGGAGCGGGTGGCTTCTCTGGATTTGAAGATTTTGATTATTCAGATATTTTAAGAGATATTTTTGGCAATGGTTTTGGCTTTGGAAGTTCGTTTTTCGGGGGAGGTTCATCTTCTAAAAGTGGTGCTAAAAGAGCAACTAAAGGGCCTGATATAAACGTTATTTTTGAGATGAGCTTTGATGAAGCTGCAACAGGTACCGAAACTACGGTCTCATTAGACATTATGGATACGTGCCCGGATTGTGATGGACACGGTGGAACCGGTGTTAAAACTTGTTCTGATTGTAAAGGAACTGGTTATATAAAAGAACAACAAAGAAGTATTTTAGGTGCCTTTATAACCCAAAGACCTTGTCCTACTTGCGGTGGAACCGGAGAAACATATACCACTAGATGTTCTACGTGTAAAGGAACTGGAAAGAAAAGAGTTAAGAAAAACATTGTTGTTAAAGTTCCAGCAGGCGTAGATACTGGTGACCATTTAAGGGTACCTGGAAAAGGTCCTGCAGGTGAAAACGGAGGACCAAACGGCGATGTTTATATTGAAATTAAAGTAAAAGATCATCCATTATTTAAAAGACAAGATAATGACTTATATTTAACTTTACCACTTACTATTACTGAAGCTATATTAGGCTGTAAAAAAGAAGTTCCAACCCTTGACGGTAATATCGTTTTAAGTGTTCCGGCAGGAAGTCAAACTGGAGATAGACAAAGAATAAAAGGAAAAGGTTTAAAGAGTCCATCAAGAAGGGGAACTGGTGATTTCTACGTGCTTTTTAAGGTTATAACACCTACTAAGATAGATAGAAAACAAAAGAAATTATTAGAAGATTTAAGTAAAACCAACTTAAAAACAAGTGATTTTGATTTGTATGAAAGATACGTTAAAAAAGGATAATAAAAATTAATTGTTTTTGTAAAATATATTCCACCTAAATACATGGTGTTTTAGGTGGAATTTTTATATTAAAACAAGCCGTTAAACGTGAAGAAAATGTATACGTGAAAAGAAATAATAATTAAAAGTTATTATTTCTTTTATTCTTTCATAATTGTAATATTTAATATTGTTAAAAAATGGTATAATAATTATGGTAGAAAGAAGCGATAAAATGAATGTAACAAACGGACTAACTGATAAAGAAGTAAAACAAAGAATAGAACAAGGTAAAGTTAATTATGATACTACTACTCCAAGTAAGAGTATAAAACAGATTTTAGTGGAAAATACTTTTACGTTATTTAATTTTATCAACGTTGTACTTGGTGTTGCGGTAGTTTTAGTTGGCTCTTATAAAAACTTATTATTTTTAGGTGTTGTTGTTTGTAATACGTTAATTAGTACCATTCAGGAAATAAGAGCTAAGCGGACGGTTGATAAGTTATCTGTTATTTCTGCTTCTAAAGCCAGGGTAATTAGAAATGGTAAAGAAGAAGTAATAGGTATTAATGAAGTAGTATTAGATGATGTTATAAAGTTTTCGCTAGGAGACCAGGTAATCACTGACTCAAGCGTTTTAACTGGCGAATGTGAAGTAGATGAATCATTTATAACGGGAGAGACTAAAACTATTATTAAAAAGAAGGGTGATACTGTTTTATCAGGAAGCTTTATCATCAGTGGTAACGTTACTTGTAAGGTAGTGCACGTTGGAATTGATAATTATACCTCGGTTATTTCTAAAGATGCTAAAGTGATGGTTAAGGAAATAAATTCACAGATAATGCGTTCTTTAAACAAAATTGTTAAATACGTTTCAATCGTTCTTATTCCAATTGGTATTTTATTGTTATTAAAACAGTTTAGCATTGAGGATAACACTACTGCAAACGCGGTTGTTTCAGTTGTTGCGGCTTTAATTGCCATGATTCCAGAAGGACTTATTTTGCTTGTTTCAACGGTACTTGCGATAAGTGTTATAAGACTTTCTAAATACAATGTGCTGGTTCAGGATTTATACTGCATTGAAACGCTAGCTAGAGTAGATACTTTGTGCCTTGATAAAACCGGAACAATTACGGAAGGAAAAATGGAAGTTGTTAACGTAGTTGCTTTAAACAATCATAAGATAAACGAAGTAGACGAGGCATTAGAAGCATTATCAACTAACCTTGATGATAGAAATCCTACTTTCAAGGCCATTAATGATAAGTATGGAAATAATTTTGAGGTTAAAGCCAAAAAAATAATTTCTTTTTCTTCCGAAAGAAAGTATTCCGGAGCTATCTTTGATGATTATGGATACGTGATGGGAGCACCTGAATTTGTTGTTCCAGAAAAGTTACATAAGTATAAGGATAAGATAGACGAACTATCAACTGATAGTAGGGTTTTGGTAGTAGTGAAAACTAAAGGTGATTTTAAGACTAAAGAACTTTCAGATGACAAAGACGTTTTAGGATTGGTTTTAATAAGGGATAAAATTAGAAAAGAAGCAGTTAATACCTTAAAATATTTCATGGATAACGACGTTGAATTAAAAGTTATATCAGGAGATAGTGTAAAAACCGTTCAAAACGTAGCTAAAGCAGTAGGAATAAACATTAAGGGAGTTTGTGATTTAAGCAAGCTATCACCTGATGTTAGTTATGCTTCTTTAGTAGAAGAAAACACTATTTTTGCAAGGGTAAGACCAGATCAAAAAAGATTACTTATTAAAGCATTAAAACAAAACGGCCACACGGTTGCCATGACTGGTGACGGCGTAAATGACGTTTTGGCGTTAAAAGAGTCAGACTGTGGTGTTGCGATGAATTCTGGTTCTGACGCCGCAAGAAACGTAGCAGAATTAGTACTTTTGGATTCTAATTTTGATGCTATGCCAGAAGTTGTTAAAGAAGGAAGAAGAACAATAAATAACGTTGAAAGGTCAGCAACTTTATTCCTATCAAAAACGATATATGCATCACTTCTTGCGGTTTTATTCTTATTTATTAATTACACGTATCCGTTTATTCCGATTCAAATGACTCTTATTAACGCTTTAACGATTGGTATACCAGCGTTTATCTTGGCGCTAGAACCAAATCATGAAAGGGTAAAAGGAAAGTTTTTGATAAACGTAATTAGTAAGGCAATTCCAAGTGGAATTACTACCGTTATAAACATTCTTATTTTAGTGTTTGTAGCAAGTATATTAAACTTAGAAAATGATCAAACTTCAACGTGTGCGGTAATAATAACGGGATACACAGCACTTCTTTTAATTTACCGAATAAGTAAACCATTAAACTTATTAAGAAAAGTATTACTTATAAGTTTAACGGCTGTCTTTGCTATTTCCTTTATAATTCCAGTAGCTAGAGAATTTTACTCACTATCAATTTTAACCCCTAACGCATTACTAATTTTGTTACCACTTATGTACGTTAGTACCAGAATGTTTAGGGTGTTTAGTAAACTTATTAACTTGCTCATTCAAAAGAAAAGAAGTTGGTTTATTTAGTAATTGAAAAAAAATAATTATTATGTTATAATTTTGTTAATTTAAAAAAGCGATGAAAGAAAGAGTATAGGTAAAACTATTAAAGAGAGTATGGTAAGGTGAAAGCATACATAGATAATAACTATATAAATGGTTCTGGAGCTAATTTATCGATACGTAGGTAAATTCGTTAACGTACGTTATACGTTTTAAGTGCATGCTTATTAACGCATGAATTAAGGTGGTACCGTGGACCAAAAGTTCATCCTTTATTTGGGATGGACTTTTTTTAATTATGAAAGGATGATAAAAATGGAAAAGAAAAAATATTATATATCAACGGCTATTGCGTATACTTCTGGAAAACCTCATATAGGAAACACATATGAAATCGTATTAGCGGACGCAATCGCAAGATACAAAAGACAAAAAGGCTTTGATGTTTACTTTCAAACCGGAACTGATGAACACGGGGAAAAAATAGAACTAAAAGCTAAAGAAAAAGGAGTTAGCCCTCAGGAATTTGTTGATGAAGTAGCAGGAGAAATAAAAAGAATTTGGGATGTTATGAATACATCTTATGATAGGTTTGTTAGAACAACTGATAAAAACCATGAAAGAGTAGTTCAAAAGATATTTAAGAAAATGTACGATAAAGGCGACATTTATAAAGGAGAATACGAGGGATTGTATTGTACTCCTTGTGAGTCGTTTTGGACTGAGTCACAACTAGTTGATGGAAAATGTCCTGATTGTGGCCGTGAAGTAGAAAATAAAAAAGAAGAAGCCTACTTCTTTAAATTATCCAATTATCAAGATAGGTTAGTTGAGTATTATAACTCTCATCCTGATTTTATAAAACCTGATTCAAGAAAAAATGAGATGATAAATAATTTTATAAAACCAGGACTTCAAGATTTATGCGTATCAAGGACTTCATTTTCTTGGGGAGTTCCGGTTGACTTTGATAAGAAACATGTTGTTTATGTTTGGCTTGATGCTTTAACTAATTACATAACTAACATAGGATATGATCCAGATGGTTCGTCGGATGAATTTAAAAAGTTATGGCCTGCTGATTTACATTTAATAGGAAAAGACATAATAAGATTCCATACCATTTATTGGCCATGCTTCTTATGGTCTTTAGGATTGGAACTTCCTAAAAAGATTTTTGGTCATCCATGGCTCTTAACTAACAACGATAAAATTGGTAAATCAAGAGGAAACGCGATATACGCAGATGACTTGGTAGATTTGTTTGGTGTTGATGCCGTAAGATATTACGTTCTTCACGAGATACCTTATGCTAACGATGGTAATTTAACTTACGAGCTATTAATCGAAAGAACTAATACGGATTTAGCTAACACCTTAGGTAACTTAGTTAACCGAACCATATCAATGGCTAATAAATATTTTGATGGAATAGTTAGTAATAAAAACGTAAAAGAAGAAGTTGACGATGAATTAATTAGTATGGTTAACGTTTTAGACACTAAGGTTGAAGAAAAAATGGATAAATTAGAAATCGGTTTTGCGCTAGATGAAATTTTTGAAGTGTTAAGAAGATCAAATAAATACATTGATGAGACAACTCCATGGCAACTAGCTAAAGAAGATGGTAAAAAAGATAGATTAGAAACGGTTTTATATAACCTGCTAGAAGTAATACGTGTTTGTGCGGTAGCTTTAAAACCATTTTTAACGAATACTTCAGAAAATATTTTAAAACAATTAAATACTACTAACGAGGACTATCAATTCTTGGATTGTTTAACTTATGAAAACATGAAACCAGAAGTTTTGTTTGCAAGAATTGATAAGGAAAAGAAATTAAAAGAAATAGGAGAGGTTAATAATTTGAATTAATCTCTTTTTAATATTAAAGTGTAAAACAGTTTGACACTTGCTTAATTTGTTATTTTTCTCGTTACAAATTAGATATTATAATGAAGGTAGTGGGTGATAAGTGATGTATGAGTTAAAGATATATAATAAGCGTGATGGTTTAGTAGCAACCTTTGTAGATGATAGTAAGGAAGTTAAGGCGGTATTAAATGAAAAACAAGTTTATGAAATCATGGATGAGGTTAAGCAATCCAGGCTTAATATTGGAAGAATAAACTTTAGTGGAAATAATTTATCATTAAAATGTGGTTCTATTAAAGTAACGTTAATTAGCCATAAAAGATTTAGAAATAATAAGCGTTTTAGTTTTATTTTTAACGAGTTAAAAAAACGTAGGTATAAGCTCATGGCCCGAAGAAGTATTCTTCCTGGTGCTCTTTTGGCTACTTTATTATTCGTCATTCCGTCTCCGGTCAACTCTACTTCGTACGTTAATGAAGACTTTAATGGTGAAATGACAAATGAATCAAACGTAGTCCAAGATGAGGAGCCGGTTTATTTTGAACCTTTTATAGGTGATGATGTATCTTTAAATCAAACGAAAAATAATCATCCTTTTTCAAACAAAAATTTAGAGTCATTGGATTATGGCTCTTTAGTTGGTAAGGAAAAATACAATAAAACCCGGGAATTATACGGTCCTATAATTGAACGTTACGCTGACATGTACGGAATTAATCCTGATGTTATACTTGCAATTGCGACTCAAGAACGTGGTGTTCACGCAAGTGAAGTAGATGCTGGTGGTGCCGTCGGTCTTATGCAAATTCAGGTTTCAGTTTGGGACAATTCATCTGTTAAGGCTTATAATTATGAAACTAATGAGGAAGAAAAAATAGATATAAGTTTAGAAAAACTAAGAGATATTTCTTTTAATGTGAAGGTTGGTTGTGCAATATTTCAAAATTATCTTGCCATGATGAAGGATAACGTTTTAGCGGCTATACAATGTTATAACATGGGACCTGGAACAATGCAGAAAATTATTGGAACTTACGCAAAAGAAGTTGGAAAGACAACTGATGAGGTTTTGGAAAGCAATGATGATGGATGGTTAGATTACAGAAATGATTCATATGCTGGTGATGTCAATTACGTTGAGCATGTTTTAAGATACCTTGATACTGGTGCGAAAAAAATTTGATTTTTAATATTTAACCTATATAATATAAGTGTAAACAAATAGCTTTTGATTTTATTATTAAAATCGTTTTAGCGAATCGCTAAAGTATAAAACTTAGATATAACAATTATATTGTAAAGCGCAATGTAAGTTTATAAGTACGCAGATTCTGCGTACTTATAAACTTACATCTTGCTATTACAATACATTTAGTATTTGTTTAACATTCTAGAAGATGATAAAATGTGGAAATATTTAACAGATGAGAAATATGACACTTTTTTATCATCTCTTAATTTAGTTAATACAACTAACGTTAAGAAAATAAAAAAGATACTTTATAACATAACAAATAATTTAGATGCTAATTATAGTGAGATTATAATTTATAAAAAGCACGGAGGAATAAGATTTTTGTATGAGCCTAGCAAAATTTTGAAAAGCATTCAAAAAAGAATATTAAAGAAAATGCTAGAAGAAAGAAAATTATCTAATAGTGCTTGTGCTTATAGAAAGAATTATGGAATTTTAAGAAATGTTTCTTCTCATGTTGGAAAAAACGTTGTATTAAAATTAGATATAAAAAATTTTTTTGATAACATTAGCTTTAAAATGGTGTATGATGAGTGCTTTAACGAAACATTATATCCAAAAAAACTTGGTATGCTACTTACTAATTTGTGTGTTTATAATAATAAATTGCCTCAAGGCGCACCTACTAGTGGATATATATCTAACCTTGTTATGAGGTCTTTTGATATAAGAGTAGAAAATTATTGCATAAAAAATAACATTACTTATACTAGATATTCTGATGATATGAGTTTTTCTAGTGATTTTAACGTAAGAGCTTTAATTAATTTTATTGTGGCTTTATTAAGAGAAAGTGGTTTTTTCTTTAAACAAAAGCAAAATAAAGATTATAACCCAAAAAAAATAGGCAACAAATAACGGAAGCTGTTGTAAATGAAAAAACAACTATAAAAGAAAAATAAGACAAGAAATGTATTATATAAATAAATTTGGATTGAAAAAACATTTAATTAATAGTAAATACCATAATGACGAAAAATCGTATGTAAAAAGCCTTTATGGAAAAATTAATTATGTATTACAAATAGAAAAAGATAATAAGGAATTTAAAAAATATAAGTTATTAGTTAAAAGACTACTATTGTATAAAGAATAAATGAAAGTTTATTCTTTTTTTAATTGTATAAAAGCGAGTGATATAAAAAGATATGACTAATAATTAAAATGAGGGCAACTAAAAACTAGCTTTGTTTTCCATTTTTTATGAAGAATAGAAAGTGGGTGGTGCTTATTAGAATTAAATTTGAAATAAAGTTTACTTCAAAACTAATCATCATATTACTTATAATAGTAATCATAATGGTTATTATCTATAAATAAGAAAACAGAGTTAGTTGCTAAAAACTAGCTCTGCTTTTCAAATGATTATATCTTTTGGAAAACAACTAGTAGTTGCCTTCACACAATTAAATTATATCCAAAAATAAGATAAATATCAAGAAAAAATATTTTCCCTTAAAAGTATTTTGGTTACCTTTTTTAATTATCCTCATAAGTAATAGTAAAGGGTGATAATATGTCTATATGGATGAATTCAAAAATGGTGAAAAAAGGTGACGTATTTTTAGTAACTAATGATAATAAGAAGTATGTTAGCGAGGCGATTAAAAATGGAGCTAAATTAATTGTTACTGAAACTGACGACGTATTTGAAATAAAAACCAAGAAGGTTAAAAACGTGAAAGATTATTTGAAAGGCAAGTTATATCCATTAATAAAAGATATAACGTTAATTGGAATTACTGGTACTAACGGTAAGACTACTACTTGTTACTTAATTTACCAAATGCTTAATATGCTTGGCATTAAAACAGCGTTTATAGGAACCATAGGGTTTTACGTTGGAGAAAAAATATTTGATTTAAATAATACCACACCAACGATGGATGTTTTATATGAGCTTATTTTAAAAGCTAAAGAAAAAGATTGTAAGGTGGTGGTTACGGAAGTTTCGTCACACGCCTTAAAGCAAGAGAGGTTACACGGACTTTTATTTGACGCGGTTGGTGTTACAAACGTGACACAAGACCACCTAGACTATCATAAAACGATGGAAGATTATGTAAATTCTAAGGCCTTAATTACTAATTTAACTAGAAATAAAAAAATAGTGATTTTAAATGGAAATGATAAATATTATAAGATGTTTTTAAAGAGAGATAATAATAATTATGTAATAGAAAAAGATGTTATTATAAAAAACGTATTACAGGAATTTGATAAGGTTAAGATTAATACTAGTGATGGAACTTTCAATATTAAATTATTGGGGCGTTTTAATGTTTTTAACTTTTTAATGGCTTATGAAATAATAAAAAAGTTAGGCTATAGTGTGAGTAAATTAGATTTTTTAAAACTAACTGAACCCCCTGGTAGAATGCAAATGATAAATTATAAAGATAATTACATTTTAATTGATTATGCACACACTCCTGATGCGGTTGAAAACGTATTAAAAACCGTTTGTGAAACAAAAAATAAAGGTATTATCACAATCATTGGATGCGGAGGCAACCGTGATAAAAGTAAAAGACCGCTCATGGCTAAGATTGCCTGTGAAAATTCTAGTTATGTTATTTTTACTAATGATAACCCAAGATGTGAGGATGAAAAACTAATAATGAATGATATTTTAAAAGGAGCTTTTGGAAGCTACGAAGTCATTTATAATCGTGGTGATGCAATAAAAAGAGGGATTGATCTTTTAGATGGTAATAAAATTCTTATGATACTTGGTAAAGGACACGAATGTTATCAAATAATAGGTAAAACAAAACATCATTTTTCAGATTATGAAGAAGTTAATAAAACTATATTAAAATTGTAAAATTTCATAATATTTGATATAATTTTGTTAGGATAGAAAGGGTGCTATGTTAAGGAGGATTTATGTCTAAGTGGGATAAGGATTATCTAGAATTATGTAAAAGAATATTAGAAGAGGGAAAAGAAGTTGAAAACAGAACTGGTATTAATACGATAAAAGTTCCATCTCATAGCTTTCATTTTAATTTACAAGATGAATACCCAGTTTTAACTACTAAACAGTTATTTTTTAGGCAAGCGATACTTGAGATGTTTTGGATATATCAAGTACAAAGTAACGACGTTAGATGGTTAAAAGAAAGGGACGTTCACATTTGGGACGAATGGGAAATAAACGAAGATGGAATATGGCGTGCTTATCAGAACGTACCTGATGCGGATGGAAAATTAAATGCCTTTGTTCATCAAAGAAGTTGTGATGTTCCTCTTGGGCTTCCTTTTAATGTGACTCAGTATGCAACTCTTTTATGTATGCTTGCGAAAACTACGGGGCTAGAACCAGGGTATTTGGATTGGAGTATAAAAGATGCTCATATTTATGTTAATCAAGTTGATGGAATAAAAGAACAAATAAGAAGAATGGAAGAACTTGGAGATTTTCCGGCACCGTCTTTATGGCTTAATCCAGAAGTTAAAAACTTTTATGATTATGATAACTCTAAAGATTTAAAAGACGTTAAAGTCTTAAATTATAAGCATCATGGAAAAATAAAGTTTCCAATTGCACAGTAGGTGTTTTATGAGTAAACTAATAATTATTGCAGCCGTAGGAAAAAATTTAGAGTTAGGTCGTAAAAACGATTTAATATGGCACATAAAAGGGGACATGAAGTTTTTTAAAGAGCATACCATGGGACATCCTATATTAATGGGAAAAAACACTTTTGTTTCTTTGCCTAAAATGTTACCAGGAAGAAAACACATAGTTTTATCTCGAAGCTCTGAAAGTTCTTTTCCTGACGATGTTACTGTTTTAGATTCATTGGATGAGTTTGACAAATTTAAAAGCACCATTAAAGAGGATATTTATGTAATAGGTGGAGCAAGTGTATATGCCCAGACCATTGATAAAGCAGACATGATATATTTAACCGAAATTAGTGATGAATGTAAAGATGCGGACGTTTATTTTCCTTCGTTTAAAGATGCTGATTATGAAAAGGAAATTCTAGAAGATCATCCGGAAAACACTCCGCCGTATCGTCACGTTTTATACAAGAAAAAAGGCCTTTTATAAGGTCTTTTTTAATAATCATTTAAGTCAACGTTTTCTTTTTCTAAGAATTCTTTAAATTGTGTTTTAAATTTTTCGGATTCTTTTTTTATAACATCAGAGTATACACTTTGACAGTTCATTATGGCTTTATAAAAATGTTTAAAAGTAACAAACTCACTATTGTCAAATTTAGCGTATGAAAATGCTTTTGAAAGTAGTGATAAAGCATTGTCTGGATACCTTGAACCAAGTTCGTATATTCTTTTGTATTCGCTTGTCATATCGACGATGAATTTCATTAGGTTTTCTATAACGTACTGTGAATACGCCAGTTTAACTCCTGTTTGTTTTTCTATTTTAGGGTAAGAACCCATAAGTATTTTAACGGTTGTTGCCGCGTCTGGTTCTGAGACATCTATTTTTTCAAAACGTCTTAAAAAGGCCTTATCTCTTATTAGATATTGATTATATTCATCTAGTGTTGTTGCGCCAATTACCTTAACGTCACCTCTTGATAGGGCTGGTTTCATTGCGTTAACAAAATCAACGCCACTATTTCTTGACTCAATAACCAAAGTATGTATTTCATCGATGAATAAAATTATGTTTTTAGCTTTGGTCACTTCTTTTAGCAAAAGGTTTATTTTTAATTCTTCGGTACCGTTTTCACTTGTATACTTTCCCAATAAAGAAGAGGTGTTAACTTTTATTATGTCATAACCTTTAATGGCGTTAGGCACATTTCCATGCTGTATTTTATAGGCGATTCCCTCTACGATTGCCGTCTTACCAATACCTGCCTTACCAACTAATATGGCTGATTTTTCCGGCGTTAAAATGGTTAAAATGGTCTTTTCAATCTCTTCTTCCCGTGCTATGGCAGGGTTGGTTATATAGTTTTTCTTGGTTAGATTTTCCCCGTATAATTCAATTAAGCTATTATTTTGACTTTCTTTTTTATTTGTTTTAGAAACTTCTTTTTTAGGCTCATCATCTAACGAAAGAGTTTCGTCTTCAACGAT
Source organism: uncultured Mollicutes bacterium (assembly GCA_946500425.1). Classification (GTDB taxonomy): domain Bacteria; phylum Bacillota_I; class Bacilli_A; order RF39; family UBA660; genus Aphodocola. Next base: position 33,824 of record CAMMVQ010000009.1, read on the forward strand.
GTCAAACATTTCGTCCATTTTGCTCAACTCCTATTCATCTTTAATTATTATACAACAAATTCCTATTCATTTACAACTTCATAGTTGTTTGGTATAATTTTTAATTGTTATGGAGGTTTTTGATGCAACAATACTTTGCTAAAAATAAAGCTTTAGAATTAGAGAAAGAAGATTATTATCATATTAAAACGGTTATGCGTATGAAAAAAGGAGATATTATTAAAGTGGTCTACGATAATGTTGTAAACGTTTGCAAACTTACCACCGTAAATAAAGAAATTAAATTTGACGTAGTTGAATCCTATTTAACTAACCAGACTAATTTTAATGTTACCATCGCCTTTTCTCTAATTAAAGAACAAAAGTTAAACTATTTGCTCCAAAAAGCAACGGAAGTAGGTGCTAGTGCTTTTGTTCCTTTTAGTTCTAAAAGAAGTGTCGTAAAAATAGATGAGGAAAGAAAAGAAAAAGTAAAAATAGAAAGATGGCAAAAGATTTGTAAAGAAGCAGCTGAGCAGTCTGGCAGAACAAACGTTCCCGTTATTATGCCGATTAGGAGTTTAAAAGAATTGATGCATTTGGATTACGACGTAAAACTTTTATGTTCCTTAAATAAAAATACAAAAAATATCAAAAAAATACTTCCAAAAATTAATAAGTGTGATAAAATGTTATTAGTAGTTGGACCGGAAGGTGGATTTGATTCTTCAGAAGAAGAGTTTTTAACCCAAAATGGTTTTCAAAGCATCTCTTTGGGGAATAACATTCTTCGTGCTGAAACGGCTCCGGTAGTTGCGATTAGTATGATAAATTATGAATTTATGGGGTGAGTAGTATGAAAAATTTGTTTGCGGCAGCGTCTTATACTTTTAATAACTTTTATAATAATTTAAATACGCAAGGGCAAATGATTTTTTCAACCATAATGTTTTTAATAGTACTGTTATGTATTTTACTTTTCATAACTTACGTTATACAGGGTATTCAAGCGAAAAGAAAATTAAAAAAGCTAAAGAACAACGAAGGATTAATTAGCAAAAGTAACGTTAACGAAGTTGTGAAGTCTGATAACATAAAAAAGGTAGAAGAAGTAGAAACATTATCTTTAAGAGATGATGAAGTGGTAAAAAAAACTGAAAATCAAAATGAAATAAGCGACATTGCTAAAAGAGTTGAGGATGCAATGAAAGAAGAGACACCAATTACTCTTACTAATTTTGAAGAAGATCAGGAAAGAACGGCAATTATATCAATCGATGAATTGATGGCAAAAGCAAAAGAGTTGGAATTGATTGATGATGAGGAAAATACAGGTATAAACTATTTAGAAAAATATAATTTAGAGCCTTCAGAAGTAAATGAGGTTGTAACAAAAGCAATGGGAGGCAAAGAATCAGCACCAGAAGTAAAAGCTTTTAAAGTTTCTCAAGTTATTTCGCCAGTGTACGGAATAAAAAAAGAAGCTATTAATAGTAATAATCATTAAGAAGCTAGAAAGCTTCTTATTTTTTAAAGGAGGTAATCATGAAGTTTGCAGTATGTACCTTGGGATGTAAAGTTAATGCTTATGAAAGTGAGTACGTAATAAATGAATTTTTAAAACATGGTTATGAAAAAGTTGATTTTAATGATAATAATAAAGCTGATATTTACATTATAAATACATGCACCGTAACTAATACTAGTGATCAAAAATCAAGGAAGATGATAAGGCAAGCAAGAAAGAAAAACAAAGATGCTCTTGTAGTTGTTATGGGGTGTTATAGTCAAATAAGAGAAAATGATGATAGCATACTTTCTTTTGCAGACATAGTAATCGGAAATACTAATAAAAATAAAGTTTATGATTTGGTTGTTTCTGCTTTAGAAAATAAAAAGAAAATAATTAAAGTTGATAATGTGATGGATTCTTCTTTTGAAGACATGGAATTAGAACATTTCACCACGAAAACTAGAGCATTCGTAAAGATAGAAGACGGGTGTGAAAATTATTGTACTTATTGCATCATCCCTTACGTAAGAGGAAAAGTAAGAAGTAAAAAGAAAGAAAAAATAATAGAGGAAATATCTAAACTTGTTTTAGATGGACATAAGGAAGTTGTTTTAACAGGGATTCATACAGGACATTATGGAGCAGATTTAAAAGATTATGACTTTAGTGATTTGTTATTAGAATTAGAAAAAATAGATGGTTTAGAAAGAATAAGAATATCATCAATTGAAATAACTGAATTAAATGATAAGTTTTTAAACGTTTTAAAAACATCTAAAAAAATTGTAAATCATTTACATATTCCTTTACAAGCTGGAAGTGACCATGTATTAAAATTGATGAATCGTAAGTATGATTTAGAGTATTATGAGAATAAGATAAATCAAATTAGAAACATAAGAAAAGATATTGCTATTACAACTGATGTTATCGTAGGTTTTCCAGGAGAAACAGAAGAAGACTTTGAGGATACTTTGTCATTTGTTAAAAAAATTGATTTTTCAGGTGGACACGTATTTCCTTTTTCTTCAAGAAATGGTACGCCCGCTGCCAAAATGAAAGGCCAGTTAACTAAGCATGAAAAACATGAAAGATGTAAAAAATTAATTGATTTATTTAAAGAACTAGAAAACGAATATTATAAAAAGCATGTTGGAATGGTTGTTACTGTTATTCCAGAGAATTTTAATGATGGATTTTTAACTGGTCACACTGATAATTACTTAAAGGTTACTTTTAAAGGTTGTGAAAAATTGATAGGAAAAGACGTTGAAGTAATGATAGAAGAATATAAAGATAATGTCTTAATTGGAAAAGAAATATAATTAGTAATATTTCTTTTTAATTTCGACAAGTTTTTTAGGAATAAGGTATATAGTAGGTGGCTAAAAGGAGCGTAACATGAACTACTATAACGAAATAAAACAAGAACTAATAAATAATGAAACATATAAAAAGGTAAAAGACTACTCTAAAAATAGAAATGATTTAAAAACATATTATAACGTTGGAAAGCTTTTAAGTGATGCAGGAAAACATTATGGTGAAGGAATTATTGAAAAGTATTCCAAAAAACTAGAGATAGAAGTTAATAAGAAATATAATAAAAGAACATTATTTAGAATGAGACAATTCTATTTGATGTTTAAAGACGAGAAAGTGTCACCATTGGCGACACAATTAAGTTGGTCGCATTATATAGAAGTATTGTCACTCAAAGATATGAATAAAATTAATTATTATATAAAAATAGCAGAAGAACAAATTTTAAGTAAAAGAGAACTTCGCAAAAGAATAAAAAATAATGAATATGAAAGACTAGATGAAAAGACGAAAGAAAAGTTAATAACAAAAGAAGAGAACAAAGTAGAAGATTTTATAAAAAATCCAATATTAATTAGAAATAAATATAATAGAGAAAATATATCAGAAAAGATGTTACAGCAACTAATACTAGAAGATATACCATCTTTTTTAGATGAACTAGGTAGCGGTTTTACATTTATAAGAAATGAATTTAAAATGAAAATAGGTAACAGGTATAATTACATAGATTTATTACTATTTAATTATGTTTATAATTGTTTTGTAGTAGTAGAATTAAAAGTAACGGAGTTAAAAAAAGAACATATTGGACAAATAGAAACGTACATGAATTACATAGACAAAAACATAAAGCAATTAAATCAAAATAGTACTATAGGAATTATTATATGTAGGAAAGATAACGTTTTTATTATGAGGTATGTAACAAATGAGAATATTTTTGAAAGAAATTATGAATTAACATAAAGAGAATTTTTATTTCGACAAGATTTTTTGGAATAAGGTATATAGTAGGTGGCTAAAAGGAGCATAGCATGAACTACTATAACGAAATAAAACAAGAGTTAATAAATAATGAAACATATAAAAAAGTAAAAGACTATTCTAAAAATAGAAGTGATTTAAAAACATATTATAACGTTGGAAAGCTTTTAAGTGAGGCGGGAAAACATTATGGTGAAGGTATTATTAAAAGTTATTCCAAAAAGTTAACGATAGAACTTGGTACTGGCTATACGTCTTCTTCTTTAAAACGAATGAGGCAGTTTTTTATAGTTTTACAAAAAGGTGCGACAATGTCGCACCAATTGACCTGGAGTCATTATGTAGAACTTTTACCAATGGAAGATACAAATAAGATTAACTATTATGTAAAAATAACAGAAAATCAAAACTTATCAGTAAGAGAATTAAGGCAAAGGATAAAAAATAATGAGTACGAAAGATTAGATTATAAAACAAAGGAGAAATTAATAACAAAAGAAGAAAATAAAGTAGAAGATTTTATAAAGAATCCAATATTAATTAGAAATAAATATAATAAAGAAAATATATCAGAAAGGATGTTGCAACAGTTAATATTAGAGGATATACCTTCTTTTCTTCATGAACTAGGCAATGGTTTTAGTTTTATAGAAAACGAATATAAGATTAAGATAGGAAATAGATACAATTATATAGATTTACTATTATATAACATTAATTTTAATTGTTACGTAGTGGTTGAACTAAAAGTAACGGAATTAAAAAAAGAACATATTGGACAAATAGAAACGTACATGGCTTACGTTGATAAGAATATTAAACAGGTAGAGCAAAATAATACTATAGGAATTATTATATGCAAAAAAGATAACGTCTTTATCATGAAATATGTAACAAATAAGAATGTTTTTGAAAGGGAATACGAGCTGCTATAATTAAATTAATTATTTAAAACTTAGGATACCGCTAGTTAAAATAATTAATTTATGTTAAAATTCTATTAGCGTTAATTAAGGAGGCAAAAATGGAAACGTATATAAAAGGAACTTTTAAAAGAAGCATTTTTTCCTCTAATGATGGTTTTACGGTTGGGTTAATAAAAATAAAAGATACTGATGATCAGGACTTAATTGATTATAAAGGTAAACAATTTACTTTTACTGGCCTTTTTGCTGCACTAAACATTGATGAAGACTACGTATTATATGGTGAAGTTATAGATAATCCTAAGTACGGATTACAATATAAAGTAAATCGTTATGAAAAAGTCATGCCTGAAGATAAAGACGGCCTAATTGTTTTTTTATCAAGTGACATATTTCCTGGAGTAGGAGAAAAAACGGCAGAGCAAATTGTTGAAGCTTTAGGCGAAGATTGTTTAAACAAAATATCTCAAGGTTATGAATGTCTTCTTGTGGTTCCCAAAATGACTGCTAAAAAAGCCATGGACATACATGCTAAACTACAAAAGTATAACGCTAGTTTTGAGACGGTGGTTTATTTAACTAATTTTGGATTCAACATGAAAGATGCATTGAAAATATATAATCATTACTTAGATGATACCATTAGAGTGGTTGAAAATAATCCGTACGAATTAATCGATACGGTAGATGGAATAACGTTTTCAAAAGTTGATGAATTAAGAGGTAAAACAAAAATAGAATCCAATGACGAAAGAAGACTTTTAGCACTTATTATTTATGTTATGCAAAGCTTATGTTTTCAAACTGGTGATACTTTTTTACAATTTGAGTTAATAAAAAATGGAGTTAACGCTGTTTATGAAGAAGGAATTAGTGATGAAAATTTAAGTTATTATTTAATAGAATTAAATCAGATGGGAAAGATAATTATAGAAGATGATAAGTACGTTTTATATAGTTATTATAAAAATGAAAACTACATAAGTAACGTTGCTTATAATCTTGCAAATAGACAAGATGTAGTAATAAAAGACATTGATTTAAAAATCGAAAAATTACAATTATTTTTTGAAATTGATTATAATGAAGAACAGAAAAAAGCGATAAAACAAGCTTTAGTAAAAAACTTTTCGATTATAACTGGTGGTCCAGGAACAGGTAAAACAACCATCATAAAAGGTATTGTTCAGCTTTATAAAATGGTTTATGCTTACGGTTTTGAAAAACTAAAAGAAAGACTTGTTTTATTAGCACCAACCGGAAGAGCTGCAAAAAGAATGAGTGAATCTTGTGATTATCCGGCATCAACCATTCATCGCTATTTAAAATGGAATAAAGAAACCGGAGAATTTCAGTATAACGAGCGTAACAAAGTGCCGGCGGAATTCATTGTTGTTGATGAAACCAGTATGATTGATGCTGAGCTTTTAGCTAATTTTTTTAAAGCTCTTCCCCGTGGTATAAAACTTGTTTTCATAGGAGATTACCATCAGCTAGAAAGTGTTGGCCCTGGAAACGTTTTAAAAGACTTAATAGAATCAGACGTTATAAACACTATCTTTCTAAAAGAAATATACCGTCAAGATCAAAATTCTTTTATAACAGAGCTTGCGTACGAAGTCAATAAAGGAGAGTTAGATGAAACTTTCTTAGAGAAAAAAGATGATTATAACTTTATTAAATGTTCTAGTAATGACGTTTTAATGGCTACTTGTACCATAGCTAAAAAAGCAATTGAAAAAGGTTATGATTTGAAAAACGTTCAGGTTTTGGCACCAATGTATAAAGGCATTAACGGAATTGATAATTTAAACAAGGTACTTCAAAGCATATTTAATCCTATAAGTGATGATAAAAAAGAAACGTATGATGCTGATGTTACTTACCGTGAAGGAGATAAAATTCTTCAGCTAGAAAACATGCCTGACAACAACGTATTTAATGGTGATATAGGTTTTATATCAAAGATAAGTGGAAGTGAAATAACCGTAGATTTTGACGGCAACATGGTTAAATATACTCCAAAAGAATATAAGTCGATTAAACATGGATACGCAATAAGCATTCATAAAGCACAAGGAAGTGAGTTTGAAATCGTTATAATGCCGGTTGTTCCTGAATACCGGATTATGTTATACCGAAAGTTAGTATACACCGGAATAACAAGGGCAAAAAAATCACTTACTTTAATAGGTGACCCGGCATCTTTCGCTAAAGCCGTGTACAATAAAGGCAATAAGGAAAGAAAAACACTTTTAAAAAACATGCTTATAAGTAATATTTCATAGTATATTTAAAATTAAGTTAATCATAATAGTAATGGCATGATTTAATATGCCACGAGTCATATTTTTTAAGTAGAGGTGATTTAGATGAAAGCATTGAATAATCTTGGCTGGATGCTTTTAGGTGTTGCCGTAGGATCAGGAGCTCTTTATTGTTATAATGAATGCTCTTGCAACGGAGGAATAAAGCAAACGATAAATAAGGTTAAGAAAAACGCAAGCGAAAAACTTGAAAATATGATGGAAAAATAGTTTCTTTATAGAAGCTGAAGGTTATGGACGGCAATTTGCCGTCTTTTTGTTTTTGATTCTTTATGTTTCCTTTGATTCATGCTATAATATTTTTTAAAGGAGGAATTAAATGTGGGCGTTTTTAAAGAAATTACGAATATAACATCTGAGATATGTGCTTTGTCTTTAGAGGAAAACGCATCTTCGTTAAGTGGTATTAAATATGAAGCCTTAAATAGAGTAACTGAAACCATGCGCCATTTGATAGAAAAAAAGGAAAAATTAATTATTGAAAATGAAGAAGCTATTTGCGTTTATAGTAGTTTTAATCTTGATGACTTTGGATATGTATTAAGTAGACTGATTTCTTACGTAGAAGATGATTCTTATGAATATTATGAAACGAATTATAATTCTAGAATATTCGGATTTGGACCTAATATTTGCTCTTTAGAAGATAATAAAACGTTATACGTTGTTGGAAAGACAATTGATAAAAAAAGTACCATTTTTGAAGAGTTTTCAATTGATGATATGTCAAAGAGTTTCTACGCGAATAATGATATAATAATTCTTGGAAGCACGAGAGATACAAAACCAGAAGAAATTAATCTTTTTAATGCGTTTCGTGGCATAAGCATTGTTTGCAAAGATAAACCTTACATAGAAGAATTCATAGTTTACTTATTGGATTATAAATTTAAAAATAAAATTAGTGACTTGTCTTTAGAAGATTTAGAATCGTTACTTGATACTTTTATTAACAAATTAGAAAAGGATAAGAAAGCCGCTAAAATAATTAGTAAAAAGAGGTAATAAAATGGAAAAGAAAATAAATAGAATGTGTAACACGTCACTTATAATATCGTTTATATTTATCGTTGTTGGATTATTTTTGTTTATAAAACCCGACACAACGATATCAATAATTTCTTACGTAATAGGAGGAGCTCTTTTATTTAGTGGGATTTTCTCCGTTTATAGATACTTTACCGCGGAAGGTATCGGAAGCGTTTTTAACTTTGACTTAGTATACGGTGTGTTACTTATCATTGCAGGAGCGTTTTTGGTAATAAAACCAACTGCACTTGCAACTTTAATACCAATTATACTAGGAATTTGGATAATAATTAACAGCGTAACAAAATTTCAGTATGCTTTAGTTTTAAAAAGAGTAAAAAACGAAGATTGGGTTTATACCGCTCTTGTTTCACTTTTAACTTTAATATGGGGAATTGTATTGTTATGGAATCCTTTTAAATCAGCTTTAGCTATTACCCAAATAATAGGTATATTTATAATCGTATATGCCGTATTAGACATCATAGATAACTTTATCATTAGAAAAAACATCAAAGACATTTTAAAAATATTTGATAACAGTGATAGGAACGACTTGATGTGAGTTCCTTTTACTTTAAATAAACTAACGTTAAACATTAGTTAAAATTGTTAACACGTAAAATTTATTCATTGATAAAAAGAATAATATTTGTTATAATTATTTTATATTAAAATCATTGATGAAAAACTAGTAGACAAACAATTTGTTTTAAAGAGAGTTAGCGCGTGGTGAGAGCTAATAAACAATGGTTGCCGAAGCTATTTTCTAGAGCAATTAATACTTGCCGGTTAAAAGCCGTTATCTAAATTAAGAATAAATTAGGATGGTACCACGGTCTAATCGTTCCTAGCGATAGATGTGGTGCCTCTTTTAATATGGGAGGGAATAATGGAACTAAAAAAAAGAGAACCAAAGATTTTTATTGTTGCGGGTAAAGCTAATTCAGGAAAGGATACTACTTGTGAGTTAATCGATAATTATATTAAAATAAAGGGGTTAAAAGCCATTAATTTACAGTTTTCATCTTACATAAAGATGTATGCTAAAGAAATTAGCGGCTGGAACGGACAGGAGGATACCAAACCAAGAAGCTTACTTCAAGAATTAGGAACAGAAATTATAAGATCTAAAATAGATAATTTGTTTTTCATTAAAAGGATAATTGGCGACATAGAGGTATACTCATATTATTTTGATGTTATTACCATATCTGATACTAGACTTCCGGAGGAAATAGAAAACATAAAAGCATCGTTTAAAAATGCTGTAAGTATTAACTTGATACGTCCAAACTTTGAAAATAGTTTAACTGGAAAAGAAAGAAAGCATAGAACTGAAACGGCGTTAGATGATTTTAAAGATTATGATTATACTATTATTAATGATGGTTCGATAGAAGACTTAAATGAGAAAATAAAAAGTATAGTAAATGAGGTGTTAGAAAATGAAAAGGTTAACTAGTAACGAAATAAGAAAAATGTTTTTGGATTACTTTAAAGAGCACGGACACATGATTGTTCCTTCAGCTTCCTTAATTCCGGATAATGATCCATCTATTTTATGGATTAATGCTGGTGTTGCGCCTTTAAAAAAGTATTTTGATGGAAGGGAAAATCCTCCTAGTAAAAGGCTTGTTAACGCGCAAAAATGTTTAAGAACTAATGATATTGAAAACGTTGGTAAAACCGCAAGACATCATACCTTTTTTGAAATGCTTGGTAATTTTTCAATTGGTGATTATTTTAGAGATGAAGCTTTAGGGTATGCTTGGGAGCTTTTAACTAGTCCTAATTGGTACGGAATTGATAAGGAAAAATTATATGTTACGGTATATCCGGATGATAATGAAACCTATGAAAAATGGTTATCACTAGGCGTTAATCCTTCTCACATAATTAAATGCAAAGATAATTTCTGGGATATAGGTTCTGGACCTTGTGGACCTGATTCAGAAATATTTTTTGACCGGGGTGAAAAGTATGACCCGGAAAATAAGGGAATAGAATTATTGAAAAAAGACGTTGAAAATGATCGTTACATAGAGATATGGAACGTGGTTTTTAGTCAGTTTAATCATAAACCAGGACTTGAAAGAAAAGATTTCCCAGAGTTGCCACATAAGAACATTGATACCGGGATGGGACTTGAAAGGTTGGTTTGTATTATCCAATCTGGTGAAACAAACTATGACACGGATTTATTCATGCCGATAATAAAGCGAATAGAAGAATTATCTTCCGCTAAATATGATGGCTCAATGCCTTTTAAAGTTATTTCTGACCATGTAAAAACCTTAGTTTTTGCACTTAGTGATGGTGCTTCTTTCTCGAACGAAGGAAGAGGTTACGTATTAAGAAGAATCTTAAGAAGAGCTTGTCGCTATGGTAAAAAAATCGGATTACATGAGCCTTTTATGTATAAATTAACCGGAAGCGTAATAGGGATAATGAAAGACGCTTATCCTTATCTTGTTAGAAATAAAGAGTTAGTTGATAAGCAAATAAAAAAAGAAGAGGAAACGTTTTTAAAAACCCTATCATCCGGTGAAAGAAAGTTAAACGAGATGGTGTCATCTGGTAAAAAGATAACTGGTCAGGACGTTTTTAAACTTTATGATACTTATGGTTTCCCTTACGAGTTAACCGAAGAAATCTTAAGAGAAAACAATATTATGATAAGTAAAGACGAATTTTTAAGTTGCATGCAAAGACAAAAACAAATGGCAAGAGAAGCATCTAACATGTCTAAAAGTGCTTCAATGAACGTTCAAAGTGACTTGATAAACTTTAAAGAAGAAAGTACGTTTACTGGTTATGATGAATTACAAACTAAGGCTAAGGTAATATTTCTTTGTGACACAGAAGGAAAAAAAGGTGAGTTTTACTCTGAAGGTATGGTAGTTTTGGATAAAACGCCGTTTTATGCAACCATGGGTGGTCAAGAAGGCGATACGGGCTATATTACTAATGATAATTTAAAAGCAGAGGTGATTAGAACCGAAAAGGCCCCTAATGGACAAAACGTATGTTTTGTTAGAATAATAAACGGTGAAATTAACGTTGGTGATGAGGTTGTCGCAAGCGTTGATGAAGAAAAAAGGTTTACTACTTGTCAAAACCATACGGCAACTCATTTGCTCCAAAAGGCTCTTCAAGACGTGCTGGGAAGTAACGTTACGCAAGCGGGCAGTTACGTGGATTACGAAAATTTAAGATTTGATTTTCACTATGACGGGCAAATAACCGATGAGGACATAATTAAAGTAGAAGAAAAAGTAAACGAAATGATAAAGGCATGTTATCCTGCAGAGATAAAAGAAATGAGCTTGGATGACGCTAAAAAGCTTGGCGCTATGGCGCTATTTGAAGATAAGTACGGGAGTACTGTTAGGGTCGTAAAGTTTGGAAGTTCCATTGAATTATGCGGAGGAACTCATGTTACTAATACCGGAAACATAAGAAGTTTTGCAATTAAGCAAATAGAGTCTAAAGGTCTTAACGTTTATAGGATTGAAGGGGTTTGTGATACTAACCTAGAAACAGAAGTATTTGACATGATAAAACCATATAATGACGAGATGATATTACTTTTAAAGAAAGCTAAAAAAATCGTAAGCAAAGCTGAAGAAGATGGTTTTGAACTAAGTTTTAACGCTAAGATTTCAAACGAAAGACCAAAGTGCTATAAGGACATCTTAGAAAATAAATCCGAGGTTGAAAGATTAAGAAAAGATGTTGCTAGTTTGGAGAAAAAGTATGATGAAGAAAAGGTAAAAGCATTGTTATTAAAAGCTCCTTCTTACGCTTCAAATAAAGTTGATGGAAAGTATGGTGAAGTTGTGATTGAAACGTTTAACAACTATGACATGAACGCGGTTAAGACGCTGGCCAGTGAAGTTTTAACCAAATTAGAAAACGGAATAGTATTCTTTGCAAACGTTAATGAAAACGCGGTTAACTTTGTTGCTAAAGCAAGCGATACTTTAAAAGACAAAATAAACGTAGGCCAATTGGTTAAAGATGTGTCCGTTATATGTGAGGGAAATGGTGGAGGAAGTTCGTCATTTGCACAAGGCGGCGGAACTAACGCCTCAAAGTTAGACATGGCGATGAATTACGTAAAACAAAACATAGTAAATAAGGAGTAAAAAGTTATGGCAGAAAAAGTTGAAATACTAGAGCTTGAAGAAGAACCAAAAAGAAAATTAAAACGTTGGGTAAAAATATTACTTGGATTGTTAGTCATTTTAATAATTGCTATAGTATCAGTGATGATTATTTTTAGTTATCTTTTGTCTGCGGTGTCTTCTAAAAGTAACGTAATTGAGTTTTCGGTTGATGAGGGTTCATCAGTTTATGCGGTTGGTAAAAAACTAGAAGATGAGGGAGTAATAAGAAGTTATTTGGCATATAAAGTGCTTGTTAAATTAAGGGGAATAAACGGTTATAAGGCGGGTATTTATAGGCTTGATAAAAGTTATTCTACAACGGACATAGTTGACTTATTAACGGGAGAATATTATGAAAAAAATGGTGTTACCATTACTTTTAAAGAAGGAAATACGATTAGACGAGTTGCTAAAGAAATCGCTAAAAATACTAATATCACTGAAAATGAAATATACACCTTAATGGAAGATGATGCGTACGTAGATGAATTGATTAGTAAGTATTGGTTTTTGACTAATGACATAAAAAATGATGATGTATATTATCCTTTGGAAGGATACTTATTTCCAGAAACTTATACTTTTACAACCAACGTAAATGCCAAGATGATAATCGAAACGATGCTTGATCAAAGTGATAAAATATTATCAAAATATAAGTCTCAAATAGATTTAAGTGGGTATACGATTCATGAAATTGCCACGCTAGCTTCAATGGTGGAAAAAGAAGGCATATTAAACGAGGACCGTGCGATGATTGCTGGTGTGTTTTATAACCGACTAGATGCTGGTATGTCGCTTGGAAGTGACGTTACAACGTATTATGCTGCTAAAGTAGAAGTTGGGGAAAGAGACCTTACTTCAAACGAGATAAACACTTATAACCCTTATAATACTAGGGGACCTAACATGGCTGGAAAACTTCCGGTAGGACCAATATCAAACTTTGGAGAAGCTTCTTTAAAAGCGGTTTTAAACCCAACTAATAATGATTATTATTATTTTGTAGCGGATAAATCAGGTAAGACTCATTTTACTAAAACGTATGAAGAACACCAATCTTTAATAAAAGAATTAAAAGAAGCTAATAACTGGATAGAGTGGTAAAATCAAATTAAAAACTAACTTTAAGTTAGTTTTTATTATAACAGAATTCATAATAATGCATTGGAAGTGACTAACTATAAGAAGTCAAGACATTTTTTTGAAAAATCCTAAAAAGAT
>CAMMVQ010000010.1 GCA_946500425.1 uncultured Mollicutes bacterium
AATTTTTTTTCATTTTTTTATGAAAAACTATTGACTATTCATAGTTGGTCTCCTTTATTTTTTATAATTATATTTTTATGTCATTATCCTTTAAACTTAAGTGTTTTTTTCATAGCACTTTTTAAAACATCACTTGATTCTTTAAAATCAGTATCAATTACATAACTGCTAATATTTGTTTTTCTTATCAATTCATTAAAATAGTAATATTCAGCATTTACCTCATCCTCTACCTCCTTTATATTTTTATTACGCATAAAAGTTCCATAATCGAGATATCTTTTATATGCTCTTTCATACAAAACTTGCGGTGATGCTTTTAAGTATATAACTAAGGTTTGTATTTCATGTTCCAATAGCTTATTAAATAAATTATAATTAATAGCAGAAACATATGGTTCATCAGGAAACTCTATATTAGGATTACCTGATGCGATAGCTGAATCTTTATAATGTTGTATAGAAAGATGTTGATCACCAACTGTAATATCATGATTACTACATACTTTACAAAAATAATCTTCAGCATCATTTGGAGCAATATCATAAAAAGCTCTATCAATTGATATATTTTTTTCTTTAGCCAAATCTATATATGCCTTTGCTGGTTTATAATCATGTGCTGGTAAAGCGATACTCATATTTTTAACCAACGTACTCTTTCCAGAAGCTGCTGGTCCACTTACCATAACAAAAATACTCTTCTTTTCCATAAGTCCTCCTTTATTGCAGTTTTAAATTTTCTAATTCTTTAATTCTTACATCAATTTCATTTTTATATTTTTTATAATTTAGGTTTACTAATTCTTGTAATTTAGGTGTTAATTTATCAACATACTTATGTAATGCAATCAACATATCCGTTCTTCTTTCGTATTGAAATATATCTATCCTTGAAAACCAATGTTCTTCAATCAACTTATGCTGGTTATCAAATACTTTCGGATATTGATCAGAATAACCTGAAGCAACAAAAGCCACTTCTCTTTTAGCACAAGATGAACAATTTTGACAATTACCATTATCACTATAACAGCTTACTGTTTCATTGGCATTCAAATATTTATCCCATTTTGCTTTCCATAAACATAATACTTCTGTCTTAGTCATTGTTACGAATGGCGAATATAACTGCACTCCAAAATACTTAACAAACTCATTATACATACGTATTGATTTGTCAGGAACAATCAACTCATCACACAATCCTGCTAATACAATCTCCTTAGGATAAAAACAAAGGGCAATTGCTGATATCATTAAATTTCTAGCGGGGAATACATGACCAAATCTTTCTCCCCCGATTGCAATTAGATCAGATAAATCTAAAGTTGCTTCAATTAAAGTTACTTTTAACTTTTTACATATACTCTCTACCGCTTTTCTTTCTGGATTCCTATATGGTTGCCCATAATCACACCAAATAGCTATCGGGTTTTTACCAGTATCTATCATTTTTATTAAAGCGCCTGTTGAATCAACTCCTCCTGAAAAACACACTAATACTCTATTTTTGAATTTGTCATAATAATGATTATTAGTATTTATAAATTTATCTCTTACTATTACTTGTGGAGTTTTCACTCCTTTAGGGTATGCTAATATATAAGTTAAAAAATCTCCCAATTCATTATTATCTGCATTTGTAGGATTATCTATTTCTATTTTTTCGGCATTTAAATAAGTCTCCTTAATAATGTAATAAAGATTATCTATTAATGCTGAAGAAACTGAAATTTCTTTTGATGAATCATTTTTCATGATTTTTACATTTACTTTCATTTTTTATCCTCGCTTTCCAATATCCATATTTATAAGATGGTCTCCATATAAAGAAATGATATAAACTTGCACCTAAGCTATGTGTCAATTTATAACATTCATAAGCCCCTTTCAATTCACTAAAAACAGATAAATCTTTCATTAAGCTTCTTTTACTATTTAGTCCATTTATTTCTTGTACAAACGTACCTAATCCCAATCTAATCGCAGATTTAGAATCCTCTTTAAAAGTTAATGGCTTATGTAAAACTGATGATTTTGAAATAATATAATTTATATTATTTTCTTTTAATCGTTTTCTTTGGTCACTATCTTCTCCCCAATATAGATTTTCGTTAAATAATTTCCCTATATTTTTTTGAATTTCTAATCTAAATGCAAATGGCATTAATAACAATTTATCTGGAGTTGTATATTTTCTACATTTAGAAACAACTTTAGTAGAATAATTATAGTAATCAAAATTAATTGGAATATTAACAACATAATTATTTTCTAATTCTTTTTCAACCATTTCTACTAAATTATTGCTAAGTACACAATCAGAATCAACGTAACATATAGCAGGAGTCTTACATTTTTCTACGGCAAGTTGCCTTAACTTACCAAGATTTCTTTCATCGCATCTATAAACACTTATTTGTTTATTGTTTTTAACCAAATTAAGTACATATTCATCAGGATAGTTTAATATCAATATGATTGGTACTTTACCAGGTATGCTTTCAAGACATTTTTTTAGCAAATGATCATCAGAACATATTATGGCAATTGATATTTTCACTTCAAATCACCTCATATTCTTTTATAGCTTTATTTTGAGTCTCAATACTCCAACTAGAAAAATATTTGCCATTTATTTTTTTACTTTTATCACATACTTTAGCAATATCACAACTTATTAATGCCAATCTGCAACAATATATTGCCAAATCAGATATCATATTTATTTCAGCTTCATCATATAAAACTTTGTTACTAGATTCCATAATAGAAACATCATCAATTTTTCCTAGTATGTATGCTATCGGATATAATATCATGTATAACAGTTGCTGTTCTGTTTCAGTTGAAGAATTTTTTTCAATTATGTCTATCATTTCATTTATACTATTATTTTTATTTAATAATAATTTTGATAATTTATTATATGGCTTTACTTTTTTATCGTATTTAATCAAATTATCAAATCTATTAATAATATCCTCATTTGATAATATCGCTCTCCATATTTGAAAACTATCTTTAATTTTCGAATCATTAGGTCTGTGTCTAGCAGGAAGAACTTCTACAAATGAAGTATTAATTTTCATATTATTTTTTATTGCTAAAGATATAATATCCCATTCTCCACCCCAGTCATAATGATAGTTTTTGTTGTTAACTATCATATAGAGTTTATTTGTAACAGCTACCACTGCTCCTGGAAAAGGTGTCAATAATACATCTTTATATTCCGGATAAAATAAATTAACAACCGTTTTACCTATTAATATATTACTTCTCCCTGCTGACATGCCGATATTTGGAATTAAAATATCATATTTATAATCCATTAATGTTAAAATTATATTTCTAACAAAAGAATAGTTTTTCTGTATGTTCCAATCAGAATCAACAATTGCCACGTAAGGAATATTAAGTTCATATGCTTTATTAGTTATCAATGCAACACCATAGTTCTTGTTTGGAAAGATATCTATCTTGTTTTGAATAATAATAACATTATTAATATTTTTTTAATATAGTTTATATTTTTATCATTATGTGTGTAATTCGCATCAAAGATGATAGGTAAAGTATCAAACCCAATCCTTGATAAAGATCTTATTGATAATTTGAAAAATTCAACTAAATTTTCTACTGACTCATTTAGCCAACAAGTTCCCCATACTATCTTTTTATCCATTTATTCTATTCTCCGTTATATTTTCATATGATTTTACTTTTTTAACAAGTATGGTTGTTAACGGTAAGCATATAATTTCATATAAAGTTTTAAATACAACTTGTATGATTATCATAGTAACAATCTGATTTAATGGTATCTTTCCTAAAAAAGCAACAAATACGAAAATCAATGAATCAGTTAATTCTCCAAATAACGTAGAGATTATTGCTCTAGTACTAAATCTATTATTTTTTTTACCTTTCATTTTTACCAATATTTTAGCATTTACTAATGAACCTAATAGATAAGCCATTAACCCAGCCAAGCAATTTCTAGGTGTAGAGCCAAGGATCAAAGCGAAACTATCGTTATTTTCAAACCATGTAGGCTAAGGTAACGCTATTGCTAATCCAAAGATTAGAACCATGAATAAATTCATCAAAAATCCAAATACAATTAATTTTTTAGTTTTTTTGAAACCATAAACTTCAGAAAAAATATCATTAATAATATATGATATAGGAAACACTAACACTCCAGCGGTAACTGAATAATTATTTCCTATTTTTAATAGTTTAGCTGCTAAAATATTAGATAGTAATAAGCATACTACAAATAAAATAGATAATGCTAAATACAAACCTGAATACTTCTCTTTTGAATATTTCATTTCTTTCATATTAACTTCACTCCTTAAATCTTTTTAAATAATAGTTTTTGTTCATATTACAGTCTTTGCAACAATCTATGCTGTCATAATCCCCATAAGCTATATGCTCTTGTATCTTTTTCATTTCTTTTCCATGCCATATATCATATATACTTTTTTCATATACATTTCCAACAATATTTTGATAATTCCAATCTCTGCAACAAATTATTACATTACCATTAGAACTTATAACCATTTGATCCATCGGCCTATCGCAAGGCCCTACATAATGAATAGAATCAATCACTCCATTATAGATGTCATCTATTTTCCAATTTTCCTTATACTCTAAATCCCATTCACAAATTAAATACTTACCTAATTTTTCTTTCATTAAATCGTGATCATAGTATTTAGTTTTAGGTACCGCAATTCTTATCATTTTACACAATTCTTTATCTTCTATTTTTTCTAATAATCCCAGAAGTTTTTCAAGAGAAACACCCATAATTTCTTTGTAATTCTCTTTATTAATAGTAGGAATACTTATATATAAAGTTGTTAATCCTACCGCCTTTAATTCTATTAATTTATCCATTGTTAATAATATTCCATTTGTAGAAAGAGTAATTTCTGTATCTTTAAGATTTTCATGTGCAAATTTTATAAATTCACAAATCCTATAATCCAATAATGGTTCGTTATTATTAAACAAAGTAATTCTTTTAACTTCATGATTTGACATTTCTTTAATTAACTCTTTAAATCTTTCTATATCAAAAAAGACGGGTTTTTCATTTTTCCTTATTCTTGTATAAGGGCAAAATTTACAATTTCCTTGGCATAAATTCAAGGTTTCTATTAATATAGACTTTGGAAAATCTAAAGCAACTGTACGCATATTATCCCCCTATATATAAAAAAAGGTGGCAAAAACACTAAAGTGTTTGCCACCATGAAAATACTGCCACCATCTGGGCAAACACATCACCCAAATTGATTTAATTGCTTTTAAAATACAGTATTTACTATATAATGTCAATACTTTTATATAAAAATTTGTAAATATATTTAAAAAATAATTTTTACATTATTCTTATATTATTTATACTTTCAAACTATTTAAATCAATATTATTTTCCTTGAGTTTTTCAAATTTTTTTATTTTATTATTGCATTAATAATATATTGTTCTATATATATTTTATCTCTTTTTAATAACTTACGAGATAAAACAAATTCAATTTTCTCTTTAATAAATGAAAATCTATCATTTTGATTTCCTTTATTTTGAGATAATATTTCTTTTAATGAATCATAATCTAACAATTTATTTTGTTTACATTTGTTGCTTTATCTCCATATATTTAACCAACAACTTCTGATGACAACTTTAGACTTCCGGTGTCCGAAGTGATTTTTTCTTGATGTCATATTTATTTCACTAATTCCATAGTCCTGTTATCCTTAGGATTTCTTTTTCCTTTTTCGTATCTAGTCATTGTTCTTCTTTTACACTCACCAGTTAATCCTAATTTATCGGATACCTCATCTTGTGTCATTAAACTAAATTGTCTTACAAAAGCAATTCTAACTCCCCGAGATAAATCTTTAAAAAAAGGCTTTGTATAAATAAGTCGCATATTTCTAATTTCCAAACCATTATCGTACATTAATAACTTAATCACAAAAAAAGTACTAAGATATACGACATAATCGCCATCTTAGCACTTTTTTATATGTAAATATCTAATATAATTGGTTCTTTAAGTCTTAAATTATGTGCATTAGAAACACATCGATATTTGAACTTATTTTTGCGTTCTACTCTTGATTGCGGCTTGTGCTGCAGCAAGTCTTGCAATAGGAACTCTAAATGGTGAACATGATACATAGTTAAGGCCTATATTATGACAGAACTCAACTGATGATGGGTCCCCGCCATGTTCTCCACATATTCCAAGCTTAATGTCCGGACGAGTTTTACGTCCTTTTTCAGCAGCCATTTTAACCAATTGTCCTACGCCCTCTTGGTCCAATTTAGCAAATGGATCAAATTCGTAAATTTTATTTTGATAATAAGCATCCAAGAACTTACCTGCGTCATCACGAGAGAATCCAAACGTCATTTGGGTTAAATCATTAGTTCCAAATGAGAAGAATTCAGCTTCTTCAGCAATTTTATCAGCCGTTAAAGCAGCTCTTGGAATCTCTATCATGGTACCAATGTGATATTTCATGTCAGAGTTCTTTTCCTTCTTAACTTGTTCTGCAGTTTCTACAACTACGTCTTTTACAAACTTAAGTTCTTTTACTTCGCCAACAAGTGGAATCATGATTTCAGGTACGATATCATAACCTTTTTCTTCTTTCACTTCGATTGCAGCTTCCATTAACGCTCTTGTTTGCATCTTAGCTATTTCTGGATAAGTAACCGCAAGACGACAACCCCTGTGTCCCATCATTGGGTTAAATTCGTGAAGTTCAGCACACTTGTTTTTCAAATGCTCAACCGTAACCCCCATGTCCTTCGCTAAAACTTCAATGTCCTTTTCGTCGGTTGGTAAAAATTCGTGTAAAGGTGGATCTAAATAACGAACGGTCATTGGAAGACCTTTTAGTTCTTCATACATGGCTTTAAAATCACCTTTTTGGAACGGAATTAACTCATTTAAAGCCTTTTCTCTTTCTTCGACAGTCTCAGATAAAATCATCTTTCTTATTTTTGGAATTCTTTCTTCATCAAAGAACATGTGTTCAGTACGGCAAAGTCCAATACCTTCTGCTCCTAATCTAACGGCGTTAGCAGTATCTCTTGGGTTGTCAGCGTTAGTTCTAACTTTTAACGTTCTTATTTCATCAGCCCATTCCATGATTCTTCCGAAGTTACCAGTAACTGATGCTTCAACCGTCTTAATGTCTCCCTTATAAATCTTACCAGTTGAACCATCAAGTGAAATATAATCTCCTTCTTTGAAGGTTTCTCCGCCTAAAGTAAATTCTTTAGCTTCCTCATTTATTTTAATGTCACCGCAACCTGATACGCAGCATGTACCCATACCACGAGCTACAACGGCAGCATGACTTGTCATCCCACCACGAACGGTTAAGATACCTTGAGCAGCCACCATACCTTCAATGTCTTCTGGAGTGGTTTCAAGTCTAACTAATATTACTCTTTCTCCTTTGCCTCCAATACCTTGAGCCTTAGCTTCTTCAGCGGTAAATACTATTTTACCTGCAGCAGCTCCTGGAGATGCTGGAAGTGCACTTCCAACTACTTTTCCTTCTTTTAAAGCCTTAGCATCAAAAGTTGGGTGTAATAGTTGGTCTAAGCTTTTAGCCTCTATTCTAAGCACTGCTTCTTCTTTAGTAATCATGCCTTCATCAACCAAGTCACAAGCAATGTTAATTGCGGCATCAGCGGTACGTTTACCATTACGAGTTTGCAAGAAATATAACTTTCCTTCTTGAATGGTAAACTCCATATCTTGCATGTCGCGGTAATGGTTTTCTAGTTTTTGAGCTATTTCCATGAACTCTTTATAGCAATCTGGCAAGTCTTCAGCTAATTTAGAAATTGGTTGTGGAGTTCTAACTCCCGCAACAACGTCTTCTCCTTGAGCGTTAATTAAGTACTCACCAAAAATACCTTTTTCACCAGTTGCTGGGTTACGGGTAAATGCAACCCCAGTACCTGAGGTATCTCCCATGTTACCAAACACCATGGCTTGAACGTTTACCGCGGTTCCCCAGTCTCCTGGGATATCGTTCATCCGGCGATAAACAATTGCTCTTGGATTATCCCATGATCTAAATACAGCCTTAACCGCACCCATCAACTGTTCTTTAGGATCTTGTGGGAAGTCTTCACCGTTCATTTCCTTTTTATAAACAGCTTTAAATCTCTTTACTAATTCTTTCAAATCATCAACGGTAAGTTCAGTATCAAAATGAACTCCTTTTTCTTCTTTTACTTCATCAATGATTTTCTCAAAGAATGACTTTGGAACTTCCATAACAACGTCTGAATACATCTGAATAAATCTTCTGTATGAATCATATGCAAATCTTGGATTTCCGGTTTTTTTAGCAAAACCTTCTACCGCTTCATCATTTAAACCTAAGTTAAGGATGGTATCCATCATACCAGGCATAGAGGCTCTAGCACCAGACCTTACTGATACTAAAAGCGGGTCTGCGTTATTACCAAATTTTTTGCCCTGCATTTCTTCAAGTTTTGATAAAGCTTCATAAATCTGGTCCTCGATTTCTTTTGAAATCGTTTTACCTTGCGTGTAATAATTTGTACACGCTTCAGTAGTAATGGTGAAACCTTGTGGAATTGGCAAACCTAAATTAGTCATTTCAGCTAAGTTAGCACCCTTACCACCAAGTAAGTTTCTCATTTGTGCGTTTCCTTCTTTAAAAAGGTAAACCCATTTTGTCATTTATATTCCTCCTTTAAGTAAGACAATTTTATTATAGCACAATAAAAAAAGCACTTACAATAATAAATGCTTTAAAACAGAAGTAATTTACATCATTTAATGCGACTTTTTTTGACAACTTTTTTACTTCATTTTACTATTTCTATTTATACTTTCTTTTTCTTTAACAGGCACCAAGGCCTTTAAAAAGAGCATTTGTAATAAACTTGGATAAACGTAATGATATTCTACGGCTTTTAAAAACTCATCTTTATCAATTAAAGAAAAATCTAACATTACGTTAAAAGGAAGCTTATTATTGTTTTCTAAAACATACTCTCTTAAAAATTCTCTTATTGTTCTTCCGTTTCCTTCTCTAAAAGGATGAACCGTCATTAATTGATAATATAAATCTGCTAGAAAAAAAGAATAATATTCTAGACTAGAAATATTTTTTAATTCGCTTTTCATTCGTTCTAGTTCAATATTTAAATATTGCTTTATGTCCGAAGGATTATAAAACTGGCGAGTTGTTTTAGCCATTGTGCACGTTCTAAGTTTTCCCGCGAAAGGATAAATATCACTAAATAGAAAGTAATGAATCTTCCTTAAATGTTCTTCATCAAACTTTCCCTTTACTGGAAACAATTCTAAATAAGCTAACTTCTTTAAAGTAATTAATCTTTCTTGTTCTTCAAGTTTACTTTTATTAGTTATGTTTAAGTTATTTTTTAATACGTTTGTACCATCAATAAAATAACTATCCCAACTATCTATTTGCATTTAGACCTTTCCTTTTCTTTATTAATAATGATATTTTATAATCGTTTAATAATTGTTGTTTTAGCTTTTCTTTTTCTTCTTTACTTACGGTAAGACCATCAACCATTAAATTCGCAGCTGCCTTTTCTACCGCCGACTCAACTTCTTTCTTAACCACATCATCAACATAATTAACACTCATAAAAACTACTCCTATCTATTTTTATTATATTCTTTATCATTACACAAGGGATGACATTTTAAATAAACTTGCCTTAATCTTTCGTTAGAAACATGAGTATATATCGCGGTGGACTCAAGTGATTCATGCCCCAATAGTTCTTGAACCGTTAATATGTCACACCCATTATTCAGTAAGTGCGTTGCAAAAGAATGTCTTAACATGTGAGGAGAAACATGCTTTTTTATTCCTGATATTCTTGCCATTTGGTCAATTAACTCCTCAACGCCTCTTGTTGTTATTTTATTACCACGCTCATTGATAATTAAATAATCACTTTGCTTATGATGCTTACTTAAAATTTTTCTTCTCCCATCATTTATAAATAATTCCATTATCTCTTTACAATAATCGCCAAATTCTGCTATTCTTTCTTTGTTTCCCTTACCCAAAATCAATATTTCTTTAGTATTAAAATCAATATCCTTTACATTTATGTTAACAAGCTCAGAAACCCTTATTCCAGTTGCATATAAAACTTCTAAAATAAGTCTGTTTCGTTGCCCGGTTGGTGTTGTAATGTTAGGCGTATTAAATAAGCTTTCTAGTTCTTCTGCTGATAAATACTTTGGTAATCTTTTTTCTTTTTTAGGGGTACTAACAAACTTAAATGGATTTATTTTTATAACGTTATTATTAAATAAATACTTATAAAAGCTTCTTAAAGAAGAAAGTTTTCTTGCAACCGAATTTCTAGATAACTTTTTATCATATAAAAACATTAAATATCCCTTAATAAACTCATAGTCAACGGATAAATAATCAGCTTGATTTTTAATTAAATAGTCTTTAAATTCTTCTATATCTATTTGGTAATTCTTATAAGTGTTAGAAGAATACTTTTTTTGTTTAGTAATATAATCTAAAAACGCTTTTATTCTTTCTTCCATCTTACCACTTTCTTTCTACTTATCCAAACTATTATCTATTATAAATCCAGCATCACTATAACTTAATACTCCTTTTTGTAATGAATTTAGTTCATACCTTAACTCACTTATTTTAAGAATCAGCTTATCTGTTAATTCATCATCTTTAACTTTTCTTGCAGCTTTTAATTCAAAAGATAATCTTTTTATTTCTTCTTCTATTTCAATTTCTCTTTTAGCATCGTAATATTCTTTATTTAGTTCTCCCGTTTCATCATTTTTAAAACGTTTTAAATATTCATCATTGTAATCCGTTGCATGCTTTACTGGCTTTCTAGAAGATGGTTTTCTAACGACTTTAAAACTAGACTTTAGAGTTGAAACATTACCATTTATTTGTCTTCTTATGTAATAATTGCTTTCTTTTTTTAATTCCAATCCGTTTTTAATATAGTCTAAACGATCCTGCACCATGATTGAAGGCACCATCAATCTTCCTTGATGTTCCTTTATAAAAAGCGCCAATCTCCTTTTATACCAATAATCACTAGCTGCTTTTTTAACTAATAATTCTATGTTTTCAGGTAAAAGACCTAAAGCTAAATAACCCATATCCAATATTTTTTCGTACCTAAGATTAGGATTTTTGTCAGGGTCTAGCCTTTTTCTTTTGTTATAATTCATCTGTCTTTTAATATCTTCTGTAACAAACTCATCATATAATTTTTTTAATAAACTTATCTTCTCAGAACTTAAAGTCCCGTTTTCATAATCGTCTATTGAAAAACTAATTAACTTTTTAATAGTTTCCTTAAGTTCACTGCTATTTACTACCAAAACATCAACATCACCTTTATAAAGCATTGGTATGGTTTTTGCTCTGGGTGACAAGGACGTTCTAACTTCAATAGAAGCATCATAATCTCCAACAAAAAACTTTTTAAGAAAATCCTTGGCCAAAACGGGTTCATCATTTGGCATGTACCATAAAAGTTCATTATCATCAATGCAAAAACTAGTATATTTATCAAGGGCAAATAAACTTGCTTCTGCTAGTTCGTAATATACATTCTTTCCGTCTTTTTTAATTTTTAAACATAACAAATACTTCTTATCTTTCATGCTAGCTCCTTTATATTTTTATAATAACATCAATAGTAAAACGAGTCAAATAAAAAGAAACTTTCTTTTAAGCTTCTTCATATTCTTCATAATACTTTTTTTCAAATTCAGTTGTGGTTTTAACTATTTCTTCAAAAACATCTTCAACCATCAAATAATCATCCAAAATTAAGTCATCAATCATAAAATCATCTTTAAATTCGTCATGTAGTTTTTTAATTTTAAACGCCAGCGTTCTTCTGGTATTAAAAGACTGACTAAGTTTCTTAGCCAAAACAATAACGTTATCCTTATCGGTTGCAATAGACGCAATCATAAGTTCATCATTTCTAAGACAAGGAAATGATTCTTTTGTGTCATAAAGGTCCATCATGACTTCAACTTTTTTACCTTTTACATAATTATCATATAAATACTTAAAAAAATTATATCTTTTTTTGATGTTTTTAGATGATTTTGTTTTTAGACTTAAACGTTGAAAATCTTTCTTATCAATTAGTTCATTAACCAAAAGCTTACTTAATACTTCCGGAGAAACGTTTAGCACGTCAGAATCATACAAAAAAACAACGTCCTCTAGTCTTATATTATCATTGTCAGCGATAAACATACTGGTGTTAAAAGTTTTTTCATCACTTAAATCAATATCCTTACTTAAGTTTTCTTTTATAAAAAGTTTCACTTCATACGGAAGCTCTTTAAAAAGGTCGTAATAGTTTTTATAATTACTAGTTAGTTCATCCATCTTAACTAAATCTAAAGATATGATTGGAAAATCATACTCATGACCATATTTATTTTTACCATGGAAAAATAATGTATATTTCTTTTGCGCCATTTTCTCCTCCTTATTATAAATACATATTAACACTTATAAAGTAAACAAGTCAATAAAACCATTTTAAAATTATTAGTTAAATTAGCGTCTTACTATTAGAAAAAGTCCCTTAAACGCGTTAGAATCCTATATTGTATTTTTGAATATATAATCTTTTAAACTTGATAAGCTAAACTTACTAACACCTATTTACACACTATATGGTATACAAGCCAAACTAAAAGCATATTATTCTATTGATATTTTTATTATTTTTGGATATAATTTATTTAGAGAGGACAACTTACTAGTTGTTTTCTAAAAGTTTAAGATTTTATGATAAACAGAGCTAGTTTAATAACTAACTCTGTTTTTCTTAATAATTGATAATAACCATTATAGCTATTACCAGTACTAAAACGATAATTATTTTGATGTTAAACTTTATTTCAAATCTAAATCTCATAACTACCACCATCCCTTCTTATTCAAAAGAAATGGAAACAAAGCTAGTCTTTAGTTGCCCTCAGTTTAATTATTAAACGCAATCTTTTAAACCACTCGTTTTTATGCAATAAAAAAGAAGCTTACCTCGCTTCTACTATTAGCTTAATTGCCGTTCTTTCCTCACCTTCTATTACTATGTCAGTAAACGCAGGTATGCATATTAAATTTTTACCTGATGGTGCGACAAAACCTCTAGCGATAGCAATTGCCTTAATCGCTTGATTTAAAGCTCCCGCTCCTATTGCCTGTATTTCTACAGAACCTTTTTCTCTAAATACGTTAGCAAGTGCTCCTGCTACACTACTTGGATTTGACTTTGATGAAACTTTAAGTGTTTCCATGAATTTTTCCTCCTTAATATTTTAGTCATTATAAATATATTAAAAAGAGTAAAAACTTATGAAAAAAAAGAATAATTTCTCTTTATTGATTAAACATTCCAATTACTTCTGATAAATGCGTAATTTCCGGAAAATCACTGTTTTCATAGTTTCTAACAAATTTAATAGCTATTCCAAGTTTCTTTTGCCATTCTTTTAGGTTTCCTGAATAATCATCAATTAAAATCGCTGCCGAAGGATTTACTACTTCAGTTTTAGATATTTCTTTTGGAACACTAACAACGGTAACCTGAGGCAAAACTTTATGTAAAAACTTAATTTTCTCAATCATTTCATTGGTTGAATTTATATGAGTTAATATGTATACATTAAATTTCTTTGAATCACATATTTTTTTAATCTCATTAATACTATCATTAATAACGTCAGTTTCAGAAATTAACTTCTGCCAATCAACGTTTCTAAAAAATTCCATGGCCTTTTTTTGATCTTTAGGATCAATTCCAGTTGCCTTTAAAGTCTCGTATGATTTAGTCATGGTGTCTAATATAACTCCATCAAAGTCTATGTATAATTGTTTCATCTTTTAATTCCTCCCATTTTGGTATGTATTTAAAATTCATTTTTTCTTTAGTTACCGGATGAATAAACGATAATTTATACGCAAATAAACGTATTTGTTCATCCTTATTTCTTCTACCATACTTTTGGTCACCATATATTGGATATCCTAAATTAGAAAATTGTAATCTTATTTGATGATGTCTACCAGTAATTAATTCTACTTTAACCAACGTTTTATTATCTACGTAATCAATTACTTCATAATTTAATTCAGCATATTTAGAATTAGGTGTATCTTTATTTACTACCTTACTTATTTTCTTTTGTTCATCCTTTAATAGATAATTCTTTAACGTTCCTTTTTTCTCTTTTAAAATGCCATCTAATAATGCTAAGTATTCTTTTTTTACGTCATGATTTTTAATTTGTTCATTTAATCTTTTAGCAGCTTTAGAAGTTCTGGCAAAAACCATAACACCGCCTACTGGCCTATCTAATCGGTGAACAAGACCAATGTAAACGTTACCCGGTTTTTTATACTCCTCTTTAATGTAGTTTTTAACCATGCTTAGTAAATCAACATCATTTGTACTATCCGCCTGAGATAAAACATTTTCTTTTTTTACCACAACAATAACATGATTATCTTCATATAATACTTTTAATTTATTCATTTTCCCAACGACCATAAATACCACATGGTAAAATAAGATTACTATTGGTCATTGGAAGACCAACTTCACCACTAGTAATTACCCCCTTATATTTTTTACCTACGGTAAGAAGTAAAATGTTTTCTAACACGGTTGGTGACATACCAGTAGTATAAGAATTTATTAAAAAGAACAAAGGATTATCACTTAAAACTTCATTACATAACTTAACTAATTTATACAAGCTTTCTTCAATGTTCCATACCTCGCCATTTGCTCCCCTGCCAAAAGACGGTGGATCCATTACGATGGCATCATATTTATTTCCTCTTCTTATTTCTCTTTCAACAAATTTTACACAATCATCAACGATAAACCTAACATAATTATTTTCTAAGTTGGAAGCTGCTAAGTTTTCTTTTGCCCACGCAACCATTCCTTTAGAAGAATCAACATGAACAACATCCGCACCTGCATAGCTACAAGCAACGGTAGCCCCACCAGTATACGCAAACAAATTAAGTACTTTTATTTTTCTTTTGCTACGTTTAATTTTATCAATCATATAGTCCCAGTTAACTGCTTGTTCTGGAAATAACCCAGTATGTTTAAATCCCATTTGCTTAATGTTAAACGTTAAATCTTTATATTTTATTTGCCAGCTTTCAGGAACGTAATTAATGTTCTCCCAGTGTCCTCCGCCAGATTTACTTCTAATGTACTTAGCATCTTTCTTTTTCCATTTGTTTTCAAAAGATTTATCTAACCATGCGATTTGCGGATCAGGCCTATCTAAAATATATTTTCCCCAACGTTCAAGTTTTCTTCCGTTTGCCATGTCTATTATTTCATAATCTTTCCAATTATTAGCTAACTTCAAGATAACCACCTCTAGAATTAATTTTACCATTATTAAAAGAATTTTAAAAGAATTATAAAAAAACAAGATGTTATTCATCTTGCTTTTTGCTATAGTTTTTCAATTTCTTCCTTAGATAACCCTGTAGATGATGAAATAATCTTTATATCAACACCCTCTTTAAGTAAGTTTTTAGCTATCTCTTTTTTAGATTCAACCTTTCCCTCTTCTCTTCCAGCCTTTCTTCCTTCTTTAATACCTTCTTCTCTACCTTCTTTAATTCCTTCTTTAAGCCCTTCTTTTCGTCCTTCATCAAGCCCTTTTCCGTGTCCTTCAGCAAAACCATCAGACATAGCATAAGCTCTTATTTGGTCTCTTATAAACGCTTCTTGTTCCTCTTTTAAATAGATTCCTTGTATCTCTTCTTCTTTTGATAACTTACTTATTTTTTTTGCCACACTCTCCATCTCCTTGTAACCTCTACTTATTTCTTTTAACTCTTTTTTATTATCGGTTGTCATTATTAATAACTCTTTTTCTAACTTCGTTAACACCTCCTTATTATAATACTTTTCTCTTACTCTTTTCAAGTTTATATAATATATTTCTGTATCGGTTACTTTCATGTAATCACTTCTTATTAAGTGTCTTTCCGGATCCATCATCTTAAATTTTATTATCACTCTTTCATCAAACATATCAAAGTTGTTAAAATTTATTTGAATTACCTTCTTTTCATTAGCAAACTTCTCTTTTTTTGATATCATTCCTTCCTTTAACTTCGATACATACCTATCATTTTTATTAAACAATCCATCATAATAATACTTATTCATTTCTAAATTTATTATATTATTCTGTAATTCTATTAATAAATCCGTTATCTTACCCTTTTCTTCTATTTCTTCTTTAGTAAGTTCACTATTTTTAAAAACAAGATTTCTTTTTATATAATCTTTATTTATTTTCGTAATTCCTTCTATTATATCTACCAAATAATCTTCACAACTTCTATCTTGAAGTACACTTTTAAACACCTCGTCACTCATCATTGTTATTACTTTATCTTTATCTAATAGCATATTATTTTTTCCTCCTTATTTCAGTATGTTACTACGTTTAATTTCTTCTAGCAAATAACAAAAATTACATAAAATTAATTTTTAAACCACAAAAAAAGTATTTTGTCCTAAAACAAAAATACTTTTTTGATTTCGTTTTTTTATAAAAATTTAATTTTGGTAAAATTTTAATTTTTTAATATTATCGCATATCAAATTATCACAATACTTTATGTATTTATCATACTCTTCTTTTGTTTTAATCGTCCAACCAAGAATTAGTTTTTTATTTTTTCTTTTATCTACATAACTATTTGGTAACGCCTTAACATCATAAGATATAAAATCCGTTTTCAATAAAATATCAAACACCAGACTTTTAGATATTATTTTCTTTAAACTATTTATGTCTTTATTATATTTAAAATTACTTGCTAACAACCCTCTTACATATATTGGTCTTTTTTTCTTAAACCAGTATATAACAAAAGCATTAAAACTTTGAATTGCAAAATTGCCTTTATAGTTATCAAGTAATTCAGTTATTCTCTTACATATCTTAGCACTTAATCCTAAACTTTTAATCTCAATTAAAATAGGCACTTTACCCGCTACTAAGGATAAAACATCCTTTAATAAAGGTATCTTCTCATTAGTATTAAAAAGGTTATAATCTTTTATTTCATCGTAAGTACAACATTCAATTTGTTTTAAAATTCCACACGCGCGTTTTAGGTTATGGTCATGAAACACGACTACGTTTCCGTCTTGAAGCAGATGAACGTCTAATTCAATTATATAGTTATATATTGTTGCCCTTTTGAAAGCTGCCAAAGAGTTTTCTGGTACGTTTAAATCCAAGTCATAATAGCCACGGTGTGCAATTAAATTATCTTTCAAAAAATCAGTATTTTTCATACTAAACACCCATTATTATATTATGTTTTTCCACTTACTTTCATTAAAGCCCACTAATACATCCTTATCAGTAACTAGTATTGGTCTTTTAATAAGCATCCCGTTGCTAGCTAAAAGTTCTAGTTTTTCATCATAAGACATATTATTAATTTTGTCTTTTAATCCTAAAGAACGATATACTAAACCGCTAGTGTTAAAAAACTTATCAACGTTAAGATTTGATAACTTAACAAATGAACCTAGTTCTTCTTTAGTTGGACAATTTTCTTTTATATGCCTTGTTTCATAAGAAACGCTATTATCTTTTAAAAATTTTTCTGCCTTTTTACATGTAGAACACTTAGGATAACAAATAAACGTAATCATTTTCTTTCCTCCTTAAACAAACTATTAAAAATATCTGGCACTTTACATGAAAACTCCATCTTCTTTTTTGTCTTTGGGTTGATAAGCTCCAAACAATAGGCATGAAGCATAAGCCTTTTTAAAGGAGATTTACCAATTCCATACTTTTTATCCCCAATAATTGGATGACCAATATCTTTCATGTGCACCCGTATTTGATTTTTTCTTCCCGTTTTTATTTCAATATCAAGCATCGAATATTTCTTATTTTCTTTAATTACTTTATACTTAGTTATGGCAAGTTTACCATTTTTCTTATCAGCTGATGAATACACCATCAACGTTTTAGTTTCTTTTAAATATGATTTAATAGTATTTTTTTTAACTTCTAAAACTCCGTTTACTACTGCTATATATTTTCTTGTTACCGCTAAATTATCCCAATCATTTTGATAAGCGTACTTTACGTTCTGATTTTTTGCAAAAACAACAATCCCCGAAGTATCTTTATCAAGCCGGTTAACAATGAATATTTTTAACTTAGGATTACTTTTTTTAACATAATCGGACACCTCGTGAAATAAGGTTCTTTCTTTTTCTTTAGGCGTTGATACCGTTAGTAATCCTGCCGTTTTATTTACTACTATTATTTCTTTATCTTCGTATATTATATCTAATTTCTTTTTCCTCATTTTGCATCTCCATAAAACATTATAAAACAAATCAAAAAGAAAAAGAAGATATTTATCTTCTTATTTGGTTATAGTAACATTTACGCTACCGTTCTTATATGTACCAGTTTCAAAGGTGCTACTACCACCATCAATTGCATTTCCCCAATTGAAGCTTTTTCCCGTTTTATTAATTATTGTTTTTAAATTATCACACCATTTAAATGCACGATTTCCTATTGAGTTTATCGTTGAAGGAATTGTAATGCTCTCAATGTTTCTGATTGCCCTAAATGCTTGATCCTCAATAGAAGTTATTCCTTCTGGTATGTTAATCTTATCAACATAAGAACCACCCAAAATCATATAATCGTTATCTCCAGCTGGAGCATAAAACATTGCTTTTGGAATTACACTAATTCCTTTTCCAAAATTAAATTCTTTTATTGCCACAGTCGGGAAAGCCGTTTCTTCTATGGTTATAACAGAATCTGGAATGTTTAATACATCCGTAACGATTCCTGAAAAAGTTCTAGTACCTATTTTTTCCACGGCAGAAAAGTCTATAGAGAGTCCTACTTGCATTTTTTTCAATACTGACAATAAATATATTCCCTGTTTTAAATTTATTCCTGAATCAGCAGAAAGTATGGAATCTCGGATTGATTCATTTGTCAATACAGCACCAAGTAACATTGGTATTCTATCCCCTGAAGTCCATCCCGCGACACATGATTGTAAATACGCACTAATCATAGAATTTTGTGTTTCATCATCAGTAAAAAGAACGTTCAGATTAGGGTTATTATCAATAATTTGATTATATATTTCATTAAAAATAGTAGTAGAAGTAATATTTGGACCATCAAAAGTTAAAACACCACTATTATAAGAATAATTCGTATTATCTCCAGCAACACCGCTAGCTTTTAAATTAAGTTTTTCTATGTTAACCTCTGGAAAAGCATTTCTACCTAAAAAAGAATAGTTATCACCGTCTTCGAAATTAGCAAAACTATTAAAAGTAATATTGGATATTTTGTCTTCTTGTCCATCAATCAAGGCAAAAGCTACAGCACCAATATTTTCTAAAGACTTAGGAAAAACCAAATTACCTGATAAGTTTGAACAACATATGAATGATCCACTTCCTATTTTCTTTAGGGTTGAGGGGAAACTTACACTCTTTATTATATTTATTTCTGGGTTATTAATTTTTTCAATAGAGGCCTCATCACCCATGTCTAATTTTCCTATTGTTATTGGTGAAAATCCTTTAGATAAAGTAGTAGTTGATAAATCATTCATAGCATCTGCTATTTCAGTTACTCCTTCTGGTATTTCTAAGTGACCATTATGTGACTTAACGTATTCTATTCCTTTTTCCGTTAATCCAGATACTATCGTTTCGCCGTCCCAATTAAACATATCTTTTGTCATTTCATTTATTTCTTGCTCTGTTGTTGGTCTATTATTAGTATCTTGTTCATACGTTATCGTTATCGTAAAGTTTGCTGTTGCACTTGTTGTAGTTGATGCTTCATCCCATGTTACTCTTATTTTCATTTTCTTCTCTTGATTAGAGCCTAGTATCTCATCTTGTTCTATCCCACTATACGTTATTTTTATATCTGGATTATCTAATCCTTGAGTCTCTATTCCGGTTAGTACCGCGTTTAACTCTCCTTCATTTTTTATCGTCACGTCAAACTCTGCATAACTTGTTGGATACTCCAAATGAGGTACACTTATTTCTAGTTCTTTTCCCTCTTTTATTATGTTTGCAGTAGCATTACCACTTCCTTTTTCACTTATACCGTTTACCTTACTAAAGATAATACTAAAATCACTACTTCCTGTTGATGCTGTACCGCCTATGTTTAAACTTTCACTAAAAATGGCATATCCCACCATTAATGATAATACTAATGCTAATATGCCTACTATTACTTTCTTTTGTCTTGTTAGCTTCATGACATTTCCAACTCCTTATACCTTGTAAACATCTTTTATTATATATGTATATAATATCACATTACCCCTATACGTTCAAGCGTTTATATCCCTCAAGTACTCAAAATGTAAAGAGTTTTTCTATTGATATTTATTTTATTTTTGAATATAATTTATTTAGTGAGGACAACTTAACTAGTTGTTTTCCAAAATATGTGTTTTGAAAGACAGAGCTAGTTTACAACAACTAACTCTGTTTTTCTTTTAATAATTAATAATAACCATTAAATCTATTACTAGCACTAAAAGGATAATTATTTTGATGTTAAACTTTATTTCAAATCTAAATCTCATAACTATCACCATCCCCTCTTATTCAAAAGAAATGGAAGCAAAGCTAGTTTCTTATTGTCCTCTATTTAGATTATTAGACACTTTTACTTAAAACACTCGTTTTTATAAAATAAAAGCAAGACCTAAAATTAGTTCTTGCTTTTAACCGCTTTAAACATTTTCTTCCACAAACCATTTTCTGAATAGTTTAGAATTCCAACTTTATATATTTTAAGACCATACTTAACTAATAAATAATCAAGTAATGCTAATATCAATATCGCAACTATTACCGTACCAACGCCTATTTCTCCAGACAAAAGAAGACTTGGAGCAAGTGATATTGAAATAAGTGGAATACAACTTATAACCTTTATAAAGATGGCCCCCGGAAACATGGATGATATCATTATTAAATAAAAGCCTATTAAACTTATTACCATAAGCGGTGTTTGAAGTTGTTGATAATTTTCCATGTTAGTCGTCATTGAAGCTAGGATTCCCGCTAAAAGAGAATACGCTAAAAAGCTTAAAACAATAAGAATTATCACAAGAGGAATAATGTATCCAAGTTTACCCATGATTCCACTATTATTCAAGGTGTCAATAATACTTGATACGTCCGAATTAGAAGTCAAATCTCCCATCATTGATGAACCGGTAGTGGTTAATTTCCTTATTATTAGGCCTATTCCACTATAGACTAAAAGTAAGAATCCTTGTAGCAAAACGAATAAGTTACTAGCCAAAATCTTTGAGAAGAAGTGAGCTTTTGGAGACACGTTTCCTATTATTATTTCCATTCCTCTAGTTGATTTTTCTTCATTTACTTCTGCCCCTATCATTTGCGTCAAGAAGATTATAAGCATAAAACAAGGTAAGACTATAATCATCGAAGCAACTGAAAGTAGGCTTCTTGAAGCTTCTTCATCTTTAGACTTTTCTTCGTTTATAAACGTTCTTTCTATTTTAACTGGCTCACTTATTTTAGCAAGTTCTTTAGAATCAATGTTGGATTGCTCAAGGGCCAAAGTACTTTTCGCGTTATTTAAGCAAGAAGTTATAACTTGATATCTTAAAGTATCAACGTAAGAATCAGAAATAAACTCTACGTTAAAAACGTTTTGTTCATCATCATTAATGACAAGTAAAATATCTTTTTTATCTTCCAAATCCTTTTTTGCTTCTTTAATGTCCCTTGTTTCTTTAGACACTTCTACTTTAGTTTCTCCAACATATTTACCCATGTTATCTAAATTTGATTTTATAACGTCATAATATCCGGCGTTATCAACAATTTTTATTTTAAGGGTGTCATTAAAGTCACCACCAAAAAAATTAACGATTGAATCGATGTTAATAAGTGCAATAACGATTACGGCAACAATTATGTTAGCTGCTAAAAACCATTTGTTCTTTAGTTTTTTCTTTAAACTATATTTTGTTAAAAAGCGGAATTTACTCTCCATATGCCTCACCTACTTTCGCCACAAATATTTCTTCTAAGCTAGGTTCCTCAACCGCGTACTTAGTAATGCTATTTCTCGTTTTTAAATAGTCAAAAACGTTTTTAGCATAACTTTCGTCTTTAATGTTTACGGTGTATGAATTAGCGTTTTTATTAACGGTTATAACTCCTTCAATTGCCTGTAATTCCTTTTTAGAAACATCACCTTCAATCGTTATACGCTTTATCTTATAATCCTTTTTAATATCTTTTAAGTATCCTGATAAAACCGCTTTCCCACGAACTAAAATCACTAATTTTTCACAAAACAATTCAACGTGGTCCATTCTATGAGAAGAAAAAATAATCGAAGTTCCTTTTTCTTTTAACTCTAATATCACACTTTTAAAAAGCTCAATATTAATTGGATCAAGTCCAGAAAATGGCTCATCTAAAATAAGTAACTTAGGTTCGTTTATAATTGCTGATATAAACTGCACCTTCTGCTGGTTTCCCTTTGATAAAGTATTTATCTTACGGTCTTTATATTCGCTTATCTTGAATCTTTCTAATAGCTTGTCCAAACGTTTTAAAATCACTTCTTCACTAAGTGATTTTAAAGCACCATAAAAAAGCATTTGCTCTTTTACCGTAAGCTTAGTTAATAAACTTCTTTCTTCGGTTAAAAATCCTATCTGGTCAGTTACGTCATAATCTATTTTTTTACCATTAAAAGTAATTTTACCCTCGGTAGGTGGCGTTAGGTTCATTATCATTCTGAAAGTAGTAGTTTTTCCGGCACCATTAACACCTAAAAGCCCAAAAATTTCCCCTTTATCAACTTCAAACGACAAATTATCTACCGCCCGAAAATCATCATAGTACTTTGTTACATTTTCAACTTTTAACACGTTTACTCCTCCTTACCTAATACGGTCACTTTGGTTTTTTGATTAAATTTTAAAGATTGTACATACTTTAAGTATTCATCATAAGAAATTCCTTCTACAAGCTCATATAAATCATCAAAAACATATCCATAACGATTAACGTAAATCCTTATGTGATTTAAAACGGAATCCGGAACTTCAAACATCTTAACATAACTTGAAAGATATGCTTTTTTATATAGTTCAAAAACCTCTTTTAAATCAGAAAAATCATGTAGTTTTTCCTCAATCAAATCATTTACGGCCTCATCATCTAAAATATCGCCAGCAAAGAAAATGATTGCAATATTATCTTTAAAAACATAGTCATAGTAAAAATATGACTTAACTAATTTTTTCTTAATTAAATCTTCGGTAAATTCAGTAGTAGAGCCAAACTTGGTTGCTAAAAACAACTGAATATAAGACTCCCTTAAAAAGCTTTTTTTATCATCTAACTTAGGTAATATAAACTTATAAGCATACCCTATTTTAGGTGATACCACGTTATGATAAATGGTTTCTTCTTTTTTAACCACTTTTTCTGGTTCTTCGTATTTTTTTAGCTTTATCTCTTTACTTTTTTCAAAGTGTTTTTCCGCTTGATTTTTCCTTACGAATTCAAAAACTTCGTGCTCATCTAAATCTCCCATGATAACTAAAATCATGTTTGACGGGTGGTAAAAGGTGTTATAACACTCATATAAATCTTCTTTAGTTATTTTGTTTACTTCCTCTTTTGTTCCACCAACATCATATTTTAAAGGATGATTTACGATTGCGTTATAATATAATTTCTGAAGAAGTACCTGAGAAGGATTATTACTGTACATATCTAATTCTTGTCCAATGATTCCCTTTTCTTTCTCAACGTTTTCATCAGTAAAATATGGATTTTGAACCATGTTAATAAGTATTTCTAAATTCTCATAAAAATGATCAGCCCCAAAGAAATAGTAATAAGTTTTATCATAAGTCGTGGCAGCATTAACGCCAGCTCCGTTTTTTTCAAACTTTTGAAAAACACTTTCGTTATCATTACTTTCAAATAGCTTATGCTCCAAAAAGTGTGCTATCCCAAGCGGGAAAGACTTCATTTCAGATGCGTTAATGGGAATAAAATCATTGTAAAGTGAACCATACTTAGTTTGAAAATAAGCCATTTTCTTTTGAAAACCTGGAGTTTTATAAAAGTAAATGTTAAGCCCATTATCAAGTGTTTCATGATAAATTATTTCGTTAAGCTTCTTTATCTTTATTGTTTTCATTAGAACTCTCTCCTTCCAATAAAAATGAATCTGTTAAAAATACCTTCTTACTAAAATTCGTAATATCTTTTAGCGTTACTTTGTTAACTTCTTTTATTTTTTCATATATGTCACTAGTATCATTATATAATTTGGCTTTATAAACATAATTAGGATAACTATTTAAATAATCTAAGCTTTCTTTTAAAGACGAAGTTATCTCTTTTTTTACCCGTTCAATCTCCTCTTCTTTTACCTCGCTCATTTGCGATACTATTTGTTTTATCAATGATAAAGCCTTTTCATAATTCTTGCCATCGATACCCGCGGAAACAACAATCACACTATCATCTTTTTCATACCTAGAAAAACAAGAATAAGCAAGCGAATTTTTTTCTCTTATCACGCTAAATAGCCTTGACGATGCCCCTCCTCCTAATACTCCAGAATAAATCGGAGCAACATAAGAACGCTCGTAATCACTGATATCTCCTAACTTAAGTCCGACCGTTAAAATTGATTGTTTACCGTCATACGTTTCTTTTTCTTCTTGTACTTCGTTTTTTATATCACTTGAAATTATAAGCTCTTTATCATATTTAACGGTTTTTAATCCATCTAAAACCGTTCTAATTATCTCGTCTTGATTATCTGTTTTTCCCGCTAAAATAAGTTCAATTTCACTTTCTTTTATCATCTTCAAATAATCTTGATACAAACTTTCACTAGTTATTTTATTTAAATCTTCAATGGTTGCAACGTATGAAATTGGAGTTCCTTCTCCCATTTGACAATCAAGTTTTTCTAAAGCGTAATTCTTAGGTCTTTCTATCTTAGACTCAATTTCTGATTTCATCGCTTGATATTCTAAGTTAAACTCATCTTTATCAAAAGCATTGTCACTTACGTTTGGATTAAAAATTATTTCTCTAAATAACTTTATTGCTTCCAACATGTTTCCATCTTTAGTGTACTTATCGTCCAAAATTCTAAATGCAAACCTATTAATCCGGTAATTTCCTTCCCTTGACGTGTTAGCTACTATACTAGGATTATATAAGTCCATCATCTTTTTATTTAACTCTTTACTTTGAGGATATTTTTTACACGTATGAAGTAATAAATTCATTATCATCTTTCTTGTTACCATCATTTCTTTTTTTATTGGTGTTTTAAAGTATAACGACCCAATGACCGACTTAAATTTATCGGTTTCAATTATTGTAACCGGAATATCATTATAAGTAGTTTCTATTTTTTTCATTATTTCACCTCTCAATTATTATGCACAATATTTTAATTTATAAAATTCTTTCTATTATAATTATTATCCATCACTCATAATATTCCTTGGATTTTACCTCATTTTTTTAATTATAACACATTATGGCTTGTAATTTTATACTTTATAATTATAATAGTTGTCTTAAAGGAAGTGTTTTTTTGAAAAGCAGTACGTATCATTGGAATAAAAACGATTTATTAAAAAAATATTTTAAACTCCTTTCAGAATACTTAAAGGTCTTAGTAAAACATAATCCTAAACAGATAAAGCAGGTAAAAACAAGTTTAGCATTTTTAGAAGATATGTTTTTATCTTTAGGATTATCATCCCCATCTTTTAAAAAGAAAAAACTAAAAAAACAACTAAAACTCAATAATAGATTAGTTAGGTACCAACTTAATATTTTTGAAAGAAAAAAAATTGAAGAAATTATAAAATATTTTTTAAATAATAAAATAAAATTATCACGTCAAATTAACAAAGATAACCAAACTGATTATGTTTGCCTAAGCATTTTATTTTTAGAACAAATAGATGGATCGTTTTCTCATGAACTTAAAAGTAGCGTGGATAGTAAACGATTATTCGTTGATAATAATTATAAATTCACGGATGTATCAGGAAGCTTTTTTCACGTTGAAAAGGAAAACTATTATTATGTTGCAAACGGTTATAATTCAAAAACGTTTTTATGTATTAATCATGAAATTGCTCATGGAATAGTAGCATTATTAACGGATTATAAATATGATTCGGATAGTGCGTTTTTATATCAAGAAGTAGCTAGTATTTTAATAGAAATATATAGTAATGCTTACTTATATAAAAATGGTTTTATCGAGCTTGATGAGTACGTTTCTAATTATAATGACATTATTTTAACTAATATTTATGAATCAATTGAAGTAATTGACGTCTTATACACTAGTGCCACCAAAAAACTAGATGATAAAAAAATAAAAGAATTAATTAATAAAATGAAAGCCAATAATCCTGATTACAATATAACCCTTTCAGAACTAACGGAATTATCTTTAAGTAATCATTTAAAATACTTATACTCAGCGTGCATCGCACTTGCCATTTATAATAATAACAAAGACAATCCGAAAGATGGTATCTACGACGCACTAGCTTTAATGATAAGCGTTAATTACTATAACGAAGAAGAAATTTTTAAAATACTTAACATTGATTTAGAGAAAGGTATTAAATCATACGTTGATAAAAATAATACTTTAATAGATAGCACAAAAAGAATCAAATAGTAAACTTAAATCACCAGAAAATGACTTCACTAGTTGTTTTTACTTAACGCGGGGTTAGTTTACTATTTTTTAATTTTAAAGATAGTTTTTAGCTATCTTCACTTTAATTATTATACATTTCTTATTAAAACACCCGTATTTAATTTAAAAAAAATAAAAAAACGTTAGAGACAAACTAACGTTTATAATTTAACCGCGGTTTTTAAAGCTAACTCAATCATTTCGTTGAAAGATTTTTCTCTTTGCTCGCTTGATAATTCTTCTTTTGTAACCAAGCTATCAGAAACCGTTAAAATACACGCTGCTTTCTTGTTAAATAATTCAGCATTATAAAAAACGGCATAAGACTCCATTTCAACGGCTAAGCATCCATGTTCGTTATACATCTTATCATAAACTTCGTCTTTAGTATAAAACGCTTCACTACAATATACTCTTGCCTTGATAAGATTAACGTTTAAATCTTTGGCTTCATTTTCTATTTTATCATTTAAATATTCATTTGCTTTTAAAATTTCTTTATTAGTTCCTCCTTGAGCCACGTCAAAATTAGTGTCTGAATAAGCTTCGTCAACTAATAAAACGCTTCTTAACTGAATGTCACTATCATAAGCACCACAAGTTCCTACTCTAATTATATTATCAACGTCATAGTCATTAAATAACTCATAAGTATAAATAGCCGCTGATGGAATCCCCATTCCGTGAGCCATAACCGTTATACGTTTTCCTTTATAATTCCCAGTATAAGCGTACATGCCTCTTACTTTATTAACTAACTTATAGTCATCTAAGTAGTTTTCAGCAATGTATTTAGCCCGCATTGGATCCCCAGGCATTATCACGGTTTTGGCAATATCTTCTTTTTTAGCTTCGTTGTGTGCAGTTGGCATAATATCATTCCTTTCTACCTTAATAATTATAACATATTATGGCTTGTATTTTCATAATTTATGTTTATAATATAAAACTTAAGAAAGAAGGAGAAATATAAATTGTACAAAAACGAATATAAGTGGAAAAAAAGAACTTTATTTAATTTATACATAAAAGATAAAATAAATGCATTGGGTTATCTTCTCACTTTAAAATACGATGATTATGAAAAAATAAAAACAAGTATAAAAAACTTATTAGATATGCTTTTCCCCTGCTTTTTAGAATTTAGATTTCCACTAAAAACTAATTATGATTTAAAAAAAGAGTTAAAGAGAAATGATTTTTTAATAAATTTTGGATTAACTGAATTTGAAAAAAATAACATAGAAAACTTAATAAACATACTTTTAAATAAAAAAATAAATTTAACTGAAGATATAAGCGATACAAGATATGATGTTAATTACGTCTGCGAAAGTATTTTATTTTTAGAACAAATAAGTAGCGCTTTTTCATTGGAACTAGAAAATAGTGTTAAAAGCCATCATTTTTATATTGAGGACGAGAAAAAGCCATTAGATTTTTGCGGTGAATTTTTCAGGGTAAATGGTGAAAATTACTATCATGTTATTGACTCAAAAAACTCTAAAACTTTTATAGCGATTAACCATGAAATAATGCACGGGATAATAGCTGATTTAACACGTGAAAAATATAATGAAATTGATGAGGAATTTTTATTTAGAGAGATGATAAACTTACTTATTGAAATATATAGTAACGAATATCTTTTTGAAAACAAATTAATTGGTTATAACGAATACGTAAGTAATTATAACGATATGATTTTAACCAACTTATATAACGATATAGAAATAATAGACATTTTATATAAACTGGCTAAAACACCAGAAAAAAATACCATTAAGCAAACTAAGAAATTTATTAAAAATATGGCTCTTGAAAATCCTAATTATAACATTCCATTATCAGAAATAACACAAAGACCACTTTATCATTATCTAATGTATTTATATTCGGCTGCAATCGCAATGGCTATTTATGAAAATAATAAACAAGATATGAAAAAAGGAGTGCAAGAAGCCATAGAAATAATGACAAACATAAAACAAGAAAATGAAGAAGAGTTATTTAAAAAATATAATATTAGACTTTTAGAGGCAGTTGATTCTTATTGTGATAAAAATAATAGGCTAATTAAAAGAAGAGGCTAATCATCTTCCTCTTCTTCGTCTTTATTATCTTCATATTTAACTAATACTTCTCTTGGTTTAGAACCATTAGGTGGTCCAACAATTCCTCTTTCTTCTAATAAGTCAATCATTCTAGCGGCTCTGTTGTAACCTAAACGATACTTTCTTTGAAGTAAAGAGGCACTTGTTTTTCCGCTTTTTATAACAAAATCTACTATCTCATTATATAATGGATCATCATACTGATCATCTTTTTCATTATAGCTTGAAGCTCCTTGAGGTTTATCCGTTAAGTTGTTAAACTTCTCGTCATACTGTGCTTTTTGCTGCTTAATGGTGTAATCAACTACTCTTTGTACCTCTTCTTCAGAAATAAATGAACCTTGAATTCTAGTTGGTGTTGACTCTCCCATCGGTAAAAATAACATGTCACCCTTACCAATTAATTTTTCGGCTCCCGTCATGTCAAGGATGGTTCTTGAATCAATTGAAGATGAGGTTGTAAATGCTATTCTAGATGGAATATTCGCTTTTACAACACCTGTTATAACGTCCGTTGATGGTCTTTGTGTTGCAACGATTAAATGGATACCCGCCGCACGTGCCATTTGGGTTATTCGCATGATGGAATCTTCTACTTCTTTTGCTGCCACAAGCATTAAGTCAGCAAGCTCATCTATTAACACCACGATGTAAGGAAGGCGTTTAAAAGTTCCTTCTCCACTTTCGTTTTTCTTATCCATTAAACGGTTGTATCCTTCTATGTTCTTGGTACCACTTTCACTTAAAAGTTCATATCTTCTTTCCATTTCCTCAACTATCTTTTTTAAAGCTACCGAAGCTTTCTTAGGATCCGTTACAACCGGAGTTAAAAGATGCGGTGCCCCGTTATACATTGACAGTTCAACTTTCTTAGGGTCAACCATAACAAGCTTTACCTCATCAGGTTTAGCTCGCATTAAAATGCTTGTAATAACCGAATTTACGCATACCGATTTACCAGAACCCGTCGCACCAGCGATTAGAAGGTGTGGGGTTTTATTTATTTCCATCCACCTTGGATTTCCCATTATATCCTTACCTAATACGGCAAGAAGTTTACTATCTACTTTTTCTTTAGGAATGGCCGCTAAAACTTCCCTTAAAGATACTGGTGTTGAGACTTTATTTGGTATATCAATACCAATCGTACTTTTACCAGGAATTGGCGCTTGTATCCTTACGTCCTTAGCCGCTAACGCAAGGGCTATTTCTTTATTTAGACTAAGTATTTTATTAACTTTTGTTCCTGATTTTATTTCTAACTCGTACTGAGTTACCGTGGGTCCAACGTGAGCTTCTACTACTTTTCCGTTAATGTCAAAGTCCGTTAACACCTGTTCAAGTAATTTAATGTTTGAGGCGATGTTTTCTTCATTAGCTTTAGTATTAACTTTTTTTGGTACGTCTAAAAGAGAGATTGGAGGTAATTTATATTCACCATTAACACTTGGCTCTTGCACTTCTTCTTGTTCTTCGGTCGAAACGTGAGATAAATCATTCACGCTTGATATAACAACCCGCTTATCAGTAGGCTGCTGGTCATGTTCTTCTTTTTCTTCTTCATCATCAGTTTCTTTATTCTTATTAAGCCATTTTTTTGGTGTAAAAAACAAGATAACTTTTTTTAAAACGGCAGAAAAAGAAACGTTAAAGATAAGCATAACGCCAAAAACAATTAAAGCCCAACATACTATTTTAGAACCTAAAACATCAAAGCCTAAAACAAATAAATAAGAAAATATTGCTCCTAGTATTCCTCCACCC
Source organism: uncultured Mollicutes bacterium (assembly GCA_946500425.1). Taxonomy (GTDB): domain Bacteria; phylum Bacillota_I; class Bacilli_A; order RF39; family UBA660; genus Aphodocola. Next base: position 30,847 of record CAMMVQ010000010.1, read on the forward strand.
TGAATGAAATTAACGTCATTAAAACCTGATACTATGTTAGCTATCGTATCTTGAAACACGGCCGAACCAATATTGGTATCATACATTATGTATTTTACGTGAGCCATTGATAGTATCGCAATTGATAAAAGATAAAAACCTATTAACTTCTTAGTAAACAACTTAGGCTTTTGCCTTAAAATCAAAACGTATCCACCAACGATTAAGAAGAATACTAAACCCCAATTATAGTAAGCCCCAAATAAAAAAATACCAAAATTACTAACCATCCTACCAACAAAACCAGACCTTAACAATCCTAAAACGGTTAAAACTATATATAAAATACCAAATATTTCTACTGGCATTTTTCCTTTTTTCTTACTTGAGGAAGAAGTTTTTTTCTTCGCCATAATTACACCCCACTATCATAATTAATTATATCACGTAAAGTAAGAGATGTAAATTTAATGAAAAAAACTATACACTAATTTACTATTCAGTCAAAAGAAAATTTGTACGATAACATTAAATTAAACTTTATTTTTATAAATAATTTTTTTAACTTTTACATTTTTTTGAAGCTTTAACCTTTTTAAATAATTAACAAGTAAAAAAGAATAATAATCCCGGTCTACTTCATCATCAAACTCCTTAACAATTTTCCTGTCATCTTTATTTATCACTAATGAATAGATTATCCTAATTAAACTAATTTCAAATAAAATTCCATCTAGTAAAACATATGAATCGTAAAGTTTTAAATCATTAAAAATAGGAGGTAATACTTCTTTACCACTTTTATTTATCAATCCTTGTTTATTATTTTTTTCTACTATGGCGTATCCATTTTTAAATTCATTAATAAAATCATATTTACACGCTACAACTAAGTTACCCTTTTTGTTAATCACACCATAATGATTATTTACACAAATAACCACTAAACCATAATGAAAACTACCCGCATAATCAAACCTAAAATCAATAACCCTATTTCCTTCTTTGTTAATAAAACCATATTTACCATTATAACAAACGCTTGCCAATCCATCATTAAAGTCACTTGCAAAGTCATATTTAGCTTCTATCACCTGGATTTTTTCTTTGTTAATAAACCCGTATTTACCATCAATTAAATTGACGGCTAATTCTTCTTTAAACTCATGAATATTACCATAATTAAGCTTTAATATTTTTTGGCCATCAAGGTTAAAATAATATGTTTTTTCACCATCAATCGCTATTATAAGCCCATCACTTACATTGCCAACATATCCGTATTTTGGTTTTATTATTACTTTTCCATCAGTATTTATTAGTCCCTGTTTCCCCTCTTTAATTACTCTTGCGGTTTTACCATTAAAATCATAAGCATAATCATATTTAGGTGCAATTACAAAGTCACCATGTTTATTAATGAAACCATATTTTCCATTTTGCTTAACCCTTGCTAGTTTCTCATGAAAATCATAAGCTTCTTCGCAAGCGATGGTCATTATGAGGTTTCCTTCTTTGTCAACGTAACCAAACCTTCCATTTACAATAACAAGCGCCAAGTCATCACTAAAATCATTAACGCTATCGTATTTTAAATTAATTACTTCGTTTCCACTTGAATCTATAAAGCCATATTTACCATTTTTAAGGACACGAAAAAGGCCGCAACTAAACGGTCCTACAAAATCATACTTTCTTAAATCAACACCTAATTTATCATCAATTCTTTTTGTTTTCTTTAACGTAAGCACCTTTTTTAACTCTCCTTATCATTTTAGTTAACTACTAGCTTTGCGTTCCTACTATAATTAAAAAGATACTGCATTGCAATTCCGGAATATTTACCATAGGTATTCATAGCAAAATTTCTAATGTTTTTTTCTCCTTCAATGCCATAATCATTTTTCATTATTTTCTTAACCCACGTATCAATTGGAAAAACATCATACTTTTGATACGCGAAAAGTAATATACATGATGCTACTTTAGGACCTATGCCAACGTTTTGCATGAGTTTTATTAAAGCATCACTGGTACTTAGATGATAAAATTCATCCAAGACAATCTTTCCTTCATTAAGGTTATCAACCATGTTTTTTAAATATTTATCTCTAAAGCCAACCTTACAGTTTCTAAAGTCTGATTCACTTACACCTTTTAAAGCTTGATAAGTTGGAAAAAGATAATATTCTTTGTTGTTAAAAACCACTTTTTGTCCATATTTTCTGGCAATGTTATTTAATGCGTTGGCGATTTGAGGCACACCATTATTAGCAGATATTATGTACTCCATAATGGTTTCAAACGGGTCTTGTCTTATCATCGTAAGCCCTAACGAAAAATTAGCAGCACATTTTATTTTAGAATCCCTTTCAACGATAAAATCAATCATTTTTTGATAATCATTATCAAGGTCAAAGTAATTAGTTACTATTTCTTTTAAATTAGTTTCGTCATTAGATGAAACCACCAAATAACCATTTTCCTCATAAACGTTTATTACCCGGTCTTTTAATATTATGTCATAGCTTTCATCTTCTTGCCTAAAAAATCTAAATATTTGTCCACAAGTTACCGTATCATTTAGTTTGAACGGCTTTGTTAGTTTTATTTTTATCATTATTATCAAACTCCTTGTTCATAAAAATATTAGATATGATAAGTATTATTGAACCTAAAATAATACTTGCAACAACGTCAGTTAAGTAATGAACTCCAAAATATATCCTGCTTAATCCGGTTAACACTATTAAAATTGATAAAATAGTAATTAAAATGGTACGTTTTTTACCCGTTACCTTTTTGCTTATTAATAAAATTAAAGTTCCAAAAAACAAAAAAGCAGTAATCGTGTGCCCTGAAGGATAACTAAAACCATCTTCGGTTATCCATTTCCACACTGGTCTTGTTCTTTGAATTAACAACTTTAACCCCTGCATTAATACTATTCCGGTAAATACGTTTATTACTATGTATTTAAAATCACTAATGCTTTTCTTTCTAAGAAAGATAATGAAGGTAACTAAAAGTAAGATAAGTAAACCAACGGATGAAGCAAGGCTTGTTACCCAATATAAAAACGTAGTTGTTTTATCAGACTTAAAGTTAATGATTTTATTAAAAACCGTCTCGTCAATCATTAACGTTTTTCCACTCATAACAAAGATTGTTAAAAATACGAATAAAATTAATAAAATTGCTATTAAGTAGTATTCCTTTTTTATTCTTTTCATTTTTTCACTCCTAGTTTCTTAACTTTTCCATCATATAAAGGTTTAATGGTACTTAAGTCCATTCCGATGAGCGAAGTACACATATTTCTTACTTTTTCTTGTTTATCAGGACTCCAGTTACAAACGATACCAAGCTCGTTATTCTTTTGCATTTCTTTCGTTCTGATTCTAACTTGAAATTGCTGATCACCATCCAATAAAACGTTCGTATTTAGGGACCTATATCCATTTTCTTTTGGTTTCTTAATAAAATCATAAAAAGTATTGGGTACTAACCTACAGAAATCTTTTAATGTGTTTAACGCTTTATAGCAATCATCTTTTTCCCAAACGACCATTCTTATGGCAACTAAATCCAAAATTTCATCCAAACTATTACCCCTTACCAATTCATCATAAATTCCACCAACGTTCTTAACCTTATAATTATATGACATTGGTACTCCTCGGGCGTTTAATCTTTTTTGAATCTCACCACCAATTATTTTATAACCAATAGCATTATCATTTTTTATTTGACAACGTAAATCATAACACTTTAAAAACTCATCCTCATAAAGATAAAAAAGACTCAAATCCTGAAGCTCATCCTTTATTGAATAAATACCTGTAAACCTTGCTAAAGGAACGTAAAAGCCAAGGGTTTCAGAAGCGATTTCTATTCTTTTTTCCTCTCTTAAAGCTCCTAAAGTAACCATGTTATGAAGTCTATCCGCTAATTTTATAGCGAGTATTCTTGCGTCATACGATATTTCACGAATGATTTTTTGATGAGTAGCTTTTTTCATTTCTTCTTTTGAAGTAAAACTAACGTCTTTCATTTTGGTCACCCCATCAACTAGCTTAGCGACGACGGAGCCAAACTCATTTTCTATTTCTTCTAAGGTACAATTAGTATCCTCGACCGTATCATGAAGTAAAGCCGCACAAATAGTTTCGTAATCAAAACCACATTCAACTAAAATAGACGCAACATTTATTGGATGAGTTATGTAGGCATCACCACTTTTTCTTTCTTGCCCACGATGAAGTTCGGTTGCCTCACGAAGTGCCTTTAATATCATGCTATATTCACAAGTATTATATCCTTTTAAAATAAGACCCTTAATAAAACTAAAATAGGTTTTTGACATTTTTGTGCAAAGCTCTGGAAAATAACGTTCAATACCATTCATAAACATCACCTTCTTTACCTTTTAGTTGATATCTTTTATACTAGCATACGTTGGCGTGATTGTAAATTATTTTTTTATAAAACAAGATAAAAAGCACTAAAAAGTGCTGTTGATTAATTCTTCAAATATTTTTAACGATAATTTTATTGCGTCGTGTTTCAAAGTGTTATCATCATAAACTTTAACAAAGTTATCATGAATCGTTTTAACGTTCATTTTATTTAATTCATCTTTATCTAAAATTACGGCATCCTTTTGCTCTTCACGGTGATACTTTTTTTCGTACTCTTTACTTATTTTACCATCGTTTGCTATCACCGTTTGAACCTTTCTTTTACCAAGGTAAGCGTTAAGGGCTTTAACGTGGTCTGAGGCCTTAAAATCATCGGTTTCCCCTGGTTGGGTAAACATGTTACAAACGTACATTATCTTTGCTTTCGACTTATCGATGGCACTTATTATATCCTTACTAATTAAGTTGCAAATAACGCTAGTATAAAGACTTCCCATACTAAGAATAATTAAATCCGCGTTCTTAATACTATCTAATACCTTTTTGGTTATTACTGGTTCTTTTTTATAATAAAGTTTTTTTATTTTTTTATTTGCTTCAGTTATGTTATGTTCTCCTTCTACAATCGTACCATCACTCATCTTGGCCATTAAAATAACGTTATCTTCCGTAAGAGGTAAAACTTGTCCTTTTAAATTCAAAACCTTAGATAATGACTCAATTCCATCAGACATATTTCCAGTTATGTTACAAAGAGCAGTAAGAAGTAAGTTACCAACGGTGTGACCGTTTAAGTCACTGGTAGTATTAAAACGATACTCAAGTAATTTTTCAAATAATGGTTCGGTTTCTGACATTGATGCAATTACCCTTCTTAAGTCACCTACGGCAGGTATGTCAAATTCTTTTCTTAACTTACCAGTTGATTTGCCATCATCACAAACGGATACAACCACCGTAATATCAACCGGAAATTGTTTTAATCCTTTAACCAAGGTAGAAGTTCCGGTTCCACCTCCTAATATAACAACCTTTTTATTCATTATAATCTCCTTTCAAATATGGGTTATGCATTAATTCATAGCCCATGGTGCTACTTTCTCCATGACCAGGATATATTTTAACGTTAGCATCATACTTCTTTATTTTTTCTATACTTTTTACCATCTCATTAACGTTACCACCATCAAGGTCGCACCTACCTATCGTTTCTTTAAACAAAAAGTCACCAGTAAACATTACGTTATCATCATCAAAAAAATACGTTGCAGAATCCTCTTTATGCCCAGGCGTTAAAATAATTTTAAAATTAAAGTTACCAATAGTTATGTTAGAATTACTTTTATAGTCTATCACTGGTACGTTATATTCTTTTTTTAAAGCATCTAACGCTCCTACGTGATCAAAGTGATAGTGCGTAATTAAAACCGCAAGTACGTTTTTATCACCAACTGATTTTTTGATTTTATCCCAATCATCTCCAGGATCAATTATCAGGCAAGTATTATTTTTAGATAACACGTAACAGTTTTCTTCTAAATAACCAGTTACTATTTTTTCTACGTTCATCTTAAAGCTCCCTTATCAAAGCTTCGTATAATAAATCAACCAAATAATTACTAGGCTTTAAATCATACTTTTTAATAAGCTTTTCAAAAACATCATCATTAACTTCTAAATCAAGGTATTTAAAAACCGACTCTTTTTGATTTTTTACCGTTTCTAAATAATTTCTAGTATAATTATTATCAATTATTAAAAGTGGTAAATCTTCTATAAATTTTTTAAATTCTGTAATGATTTTGTTTGTTGTTTTTACGTATTTAAAAGCGTCATTATCATAATCAGTCATCTTTAAGATATCTGGTACTTTTATCATTTCCTTATCTAGTCTATAATCAAATCTGTCCTCTAGTTTTATTCCGTTTATTTTTAAGGCGGATATTTGTGCTATATCACCCGTTTTAGGACTTAAACTAGTTGGAATGAGTTCTAATATTACGTACCTTTTATTTTTTAAATTCATGCTATTTCCTTCCTTCATATTTATCATCATAATCTTCTAAAAAATCATGCTTCTTTCCATTAGTTTTATAACCTCTCATCGTATCTAAGTTAACGTTTTCGGTCGCCCTAAAAATATTATACGGAATAAAACTATTTTCCTTACTTAAAGCCTCAATTAGTCGTTTTATCTCGATTCTTTTTGAGTTTTTGTTATCATCATAAGTATTTTCTTCAGTAAAACGACACGCACAGTTTAAAAACTCTAAATCGTTATATCTAGCCCATGCTTTAATATCTTTTTCTCTTACTAGATAAAGAGGTCTTATTAGCTCCATTCCTTCAAAATTATCACTGTGAAGTTTAGGCATCATTCCTTTTATTTCTCCCCCGTAAATGATGCTGAGTAAGGTAGTTTCAATAACGTCATCAAAGTGATGACCTAAAGCTATTTTGTTACAACCTAACTTTTTGGCATAATCATATAAACAACCACGTCTCATCCTAGCGCATAGATAACAAGGAGAACCCTCATCAAGCTTATAAACCGAATCAAATATATCACTATCAAACATACGTATATCAACGTTCATAATTTTAGCATTTTCTATTATCTTATTTTTATTTTTTTCATTATAACCAGGATTCATCACGATGTATTTAGCATCAAAGTTAACCTTACCATGTTTTTTTAATTCTTCTATGCATTTAGCTAGCAAAAAAGAATCTTTACCTCCAGAGATACAAACCGCTATTTTGTCTCCTTCTTTAATAAGCTCATAATCCCTTACAGCGCGAGTAAACAAACGCCATATTTCTTTTCTAAACCTAACTATAATACTTCTTTCTATTTCCTTATACTTTTCCATACGTACCTCTAATAATAATTGTATAATTAATAACGTTTTTAGTCAAATAAAGAAAATTGTAAAAAATAACAAAATTTATCCATAATATTTAACAGGAGGTATAAAATGAAGTTAAAGTATTTAAAAATAATTAGCATTATAATAAGCTTTGCACTTTGTTTCCCGCTACATTTTTTATATGATAAGTTCCCATGCTTTTTAACTAGTGTTATTGCTCCAGTTAACGAAAGCATTTGGGAACATATGAAAATATTATTTGGAAGCATAATTATTTCTGGAATAATAGAATTAATAATAATTAAATATAAAAAAATAACTAGCAATAACGTTTTATTCGCTAACTTTATCGCTGCTATTTTTAGCATTCCAATATTCTTAATAATTTATTTGCCAATTTATAATGCCATCGGAGAAAATCTTCCAGCAACCATTTTTATAATGTTAATTGCAATTGTAATAAGCGAAATAATATCATGTTTCGTAATGAAACTAAAACCACTAAAATTAGAAACTATAAGTATCTTTTTAATCATTCTTACTTACGTAATATTTGGTGTATTAACGTATTTCACACCACAAAAAAGTTTGTTTTTAGACCCGGTAAACATTACGTATGGTATATCTTAAATATATCTTGAATGTTAATTCATTTCAAAAAATTTATACATAACTTAAATTTCATACCTAAAGATATTATAACCGGCAGCACACCATCATCATTACGTTTATAATCTAATCCAGTAAACGCGCTAAGTTTATGAACTTGAAAAACAGCGTTATATTCAGAAAGAGTACCTATCAAATAACAAGCTCATGATGGTGCCGTTCTACACGTGTTGTCAGTAAAATCACATCCTAATAAGATTAATTCGTAATGAGTTATTAGTCTTGCTTCTACGCTTGTTTTTCCTAAGGCTGTTTTTAAATAATTCTCATAGTTTCCTACGTATTCATAAAACAAGGAATTTTCATCATATATATCAATTGGATAGCCATCTCCTTCGGATTTAACATATGATTACTTTTCCAATATTCATTCGTTGAAAAATAAGTTAAACCAATATGTGGGGAAGCCATCAGTCATTCCCTTAGCTGTACCACTCTGCAAACCATATCCTTCTGTTGATTTATCTATTAACGTACGACTATCTGAAGCAGCTGAAGTACATATACTTCCGTCCAAAATTACTATCGAAAAAGAAAAATAAAACTTATTATTGAAATCTTTTATTATGTATAATAATTAAAAAGGGGGGCAAAAACACTAGCACCCAAATTGATTTAATTGCATATAAAATGCAATGTTTGACAAATGTTAGTAAATATTATTTAAAAAATGATTTTTATATTATTTTTACAAAAATTTAGATATTACTCTTTCTATTTCATCATTTAAATTGTTTTTTAGGACAACATCATTAAAACCATCATTCATGTAATAGTCTTTAAAATGTTCTTTATTTTTCTCGAGCATAACAATAACTGGAATTTTGAACTTTTTATTTTCCTTTAACTTTTTTAATACTGCAAATGCTGAATTATTTTTTAACTCATCATCTATTAATATTAAGTTATAAAATTCTCCAGCGTTTATTCTTTGGATACAATCTTTACCAGACATTGTTGTATTAATATCAACATTATACTTTCCTAGAATATCAGAAATAGCAAATAGCTCTTCCTTACTATCATTAACTATTAAAACTCTTTTTCTTCCATATACATCCGAAGAATATTTTTCAATATCTTTCATTATTTTAGATGATTCTTCTATTTTACATTTTTGGTCTATAACAATAGTAAAAGTTGTTCCTTTATCTTTTTCACTTTTTATATTAAAACTTCCACCCAAAAGTTTGATTATTTTTATTGTTGCTTTTAAATCAACATCAAGTTTATCAAGCTTTTTAGCTTCACTATCAGTTAATTCTGTTCTATCATCTAATATGTCATTAACCTTTTCTATACTCATTCCTATGCCAGTATCCTCTATATTTATAATAATTCTAGCAACATCATATCTTACAATACAATCAATGTATATTCTTATATAGCCATCATCAGTGTTCTCTATACAATCTAAAATAACAGACATAAGAACTTGTTTAAGTTTAACATCATCGCCATTAAGACTAGTTGGAACATTATTACTTACTTTAAAATCTAATATTATATTTTTATCTTTAATCGCATTTTGGGTAAGCCCCTTTATTTCGTTAAAGAAAATCGAAGTATTGTAATAGTCTTCTTTTATTTTAATTTTATTAGCATCCATTGATGATATATCCAATATATTGTTTAATCTAAATAATATATTATTAGCATTAACGGATATAAGTCTTACCGCATCTTTTTTATCAACATCATCATCCAATTTATCAAATTTTTTAGTTATTTCAATTATATTTTTAGTTGGAGTTTTAATTTCCTCTGAAGTCTCAAATAAAAACCTAGACTTATCATCCATTCCCTGCTCCACTAATTCTTTGTTTCTTAATAATTCATTAACCATTTTAAGGTCTGGATTCTCTATCGTAAAATACATTATAAATAACATAAAAGTAAACAAGTAATTTTCAAACATTATTGAAGGATAAGAATCTCTTATTAATAATCCTGCAATATATAAAACTATTAAACAAATAAATGGTATATCTTTTGTAAAACCACTTTTATTCTTTATAAATATAACAATTATTGAAATTATTATCAAAATAAAGTATAAAACTGTTGCCCCTAATACGATATCATATGATAAACCATATCCATCAAGAATATCGCCTTTATTAATAACATGTAGTGGTGTAATAAAAACTACAATGATTAAAATACCTGAAGAAAACCTTATTAATATATTTAAAATTTTTCTTATACTATCTTTCATGTTTAAAATTGAAATATTATATATTAAAATATTTATGATTAAGAGTAACATCAAACTCATATATATTTTTTGCATAATTGATATTACAAAATCATCCCCATATGTTTTTGCATATAAGAATGTTATTATTGCCATCAACGCATAAATAAAGTTAATAATCAACATTTTAGAATAGATTTTATTTTCTTTAGTATTTAATCTTTTTTTACTAAAGTAAATAAATAATAAAAGTACTGCTAATAATTGTGTCGCTATTGGTAAAATTAGTGTTCCCATATCTACTCCTCCATTATTTTACATTTTATCACAAATAAAAACAAAAAAACAACCTTTATTGTATTTGGTTGTTAACTCATTTTTTTTACAAAACCATAAGGCTTCTGCAAAACTACTTTATCTTTATCTATGTATCTTGTTTTTTCAACATCTTGAGTAGTAAACCCGTAAGGACATTTATCAACGATACTTTGGGCAAAATCTTTTTCATCTATATTTAAATTCTTTCTACTTTGAGGATGCTTTTCAATTATGTACCATTTTTGAGTTCCCATAGAATCTCTAAGTATTATATTTAATTCTTCTAAACTTAAAGTGTTATACTCTTCCATTATAATATTTTTACCTATACTTACGAAAAAATCATTGTCATATTGTTCTATTGCAACCGGAATAATATCAGCACCGGTTTCCCTTGCCATGGAAACAGCTCCCTTATATAGGTCCATAACTAATAGATTAGAAGTTATATTCCATGCCCCCTCAGGAAAAATTAACAAGTTACCATTTTTATTAAGTAATTCTATGGCTCTTTTTTTTGCAATAAATCTATCCATCTTATCTTTAGTTTCCATGTTAATAGTACCATTTAAAAATAATAGTAAACCGGAAATATCTTTATAAATTCCTTTTGGGTCACCCAAAAATAAATATGCGTGTTCTTTTATCGCCTCAAACACCCTTTGAATATCATTACCACCGATGTGCGTGCAAGCATAAATTTTTGGTCTATCTGTTATTGTTCTCTCATCATTTATAACAGTAACAGTTTCCTTTGATAACTTTCTATCTAGCTTAACTAGTTCAAGTGGAAGTATATGTATTTTTTTTCTTAAATTTATTCCTTTTAATGGTATGTTACTTTCATATCTTTCAAGCCTTTTTTCCATATAATAATCACTTAATGTATCTACATCCATTTTCATTCTTTGAATAAAATTCTTATTTTCCATAGTTTCCCCCAAAAACAGCGTTTAATCTTTATTACTGCATAAATAATATAACATTATTAATAAATAAATGCAATTATATAAAAACAAAGGATTTAAAGCATCATCTTTAGGTACAATCAACAATTTGTACTCTCAACCATTGTATTATAAGGATTAACTAGCATATCTTTTTTTCTGGGTATAAATTGTATTCCCGATCCCGGTCAAGTTTTTGAAGTGCTGTGGATAACTTAAATGTAAAGTACTTTTAATATTGATATTTATCTTATTTTTGGATATAATTTAATTGTGTGAAGGCAACTACTAGTTGTTTTCCAAAAGATATAATCATTTGAAAAGCAGAGCTAGTTTTTAGCAACTAACTCTGTTTTCTTATTTATAGATAATAACCATTATGATTACTATTATAAGTAATATGATGATTAGTTTTGAAGTAAACTTTATTTCAAATTTAATTCTAATAAGCTTCATCCACTTTCTATTCTTTTACAAATAAAAAATGGAAAACAAAGCTAGTTTTTAATTGCCCTCAGTTTAATTATTAGTTATATCTTTTTAAATTCCTCGTTTACAAAAGAAAAAACCTAACAAATAGGTTTTACTTAATATCATCTACTATTTTCTTTAAAAAACCATTCTTAGTTACTTTATCCTCAACAACATATGCAATGGCAACAATCATCGTACCTAAGAACGCAATAAGCATATCTTCCATCGTATCTTTAACACCCGTTTCTATTGCGTGTTGAACGTTCATTCCAAGAAATGTATCTACGCCAAACTCTGCAAACTCCCATAAAGAAGCTAATGCAAGAGAAAAACAAATCATAAATAAAGCGTTAAATAATTTATTTTTTACTTTATAAACCCCAAACCAGTCCATTACTACCAACGCTAACACCGCTATTAAAATACCTGATAAAAAATGAGCAAATAAGTCATACCACCAAACCGTATTATACAAGTTTACCGAACTTCCTAATAGTTGTGCTAATATTATGAATAATATATAAACTAATTCCATGGCATCAGATATTTTAATTTTAAATAATTTACCCAAAATTCTCGGAATAAAAAGCACTAAAACAATTGAGGCACTACTTAACAAGCGGTCATATGCTCCGGCATTAAAATCTTTAATAAAAAAACATACAGAAGCTAATGTAGCCAAAAATATTAATACGTTGTTTAATTTTTTCATCTTATTTCTCCTTCGTTACAAAATTATATGCGTCAAAACACATTTCTTCTATGTTTTTTTCAGCTTTCCATCCTAATTTTTCATATGCATAAGACGGGTCTGCATAACAAGCATCAATGTCTCCTGGTCTTCTTGCTTTTATCTCATATTTTACTTGTACATTATTAACTTTCATAAATGTATTTACTAAATCTAATACACTATACCCATTACCAGTTCCTAAATTGTAAGCATCGCAACCCTTATCTTTTAAGATTTTTTCAATAGCTTTTACGTGGCCCTTAGCTAAATCAACTACGTGTATATAATCACGAACACCAGTTCCATCATGAGTGTCATAATCGTTGCCGAAAACACCTAAGCACGGAAGCTTTCCAGTTGCAACCTTTATTATGTATGGCATTAAATTGTTTGGAATACCATTAGGATTTTCCCCTAAAAAACCAGATTTATGCGCTCCAATCGGATTGAAATACCTTAATATGGCAATGCTCCAATCATTATCAGACTTATATAAATCTCTTAAGATTCCTTCTATAATAAGCTTAGTTGTACCATAAGGGTTAGTGGTAGACAAAGGAAAATCCTCTTTTATTGGTAAACTCTTTGGCTTTCCATAAACCGTCGCTGACGAAGAAAACACTATTTTTTTAACGTTAAACTCATCTGCCACCTCTAATAAAGCTAAAGTAGAATCAATGTTATTTCGATAATACATAAGCGGTTTTAAAACAGATTCACCAACTGCTTTATATCCTGCAAAATGAATTATTGCATCAATTTTATTTTCTTTAAATATCTTTCTTAAAATATCTTTATCACACACATCTGCTTCATAAAACCCTACTTTTTTTTCCGTTATTTTTTCAATATAATCTTTAACTTCTCTTTTTGAATTTGATAGATTATCTATTATTACAACGTCATAACCTGCGTTTAATAATTCAACACAAGTATGACTTCCAATAAAACCCGTACCACCTGTTACTAGTATTTTCATTTTTCCCTTGTATGATATATATAGTCAGTTACAAGAGAGATTTTGTATTTAATACTGACT